>JAEOUG010000158.1 GCA_016839445.1 Candidatus Thorarchaeota archaeon | reverse complement strand
GTATCCGAGCATAGACCTCAAGGGCCGTGGGAAACATCATCAATGGGATGTGCCATGCGGCCCATACGAGACCCAGGACAACCGAGCTGACCAGCGCGTTGTAGCGGCCCTGAAGATGCTGGAGGGCGTAGCCACGCCAGCCAAATTCCTCTCTCACTGCAGTGGAGATTGGAAGGAATCCAACAATGAAGAAGAGCGGGATGAGCCACCACTGCTGGAGAACCAGGAACGCAGGAACGGGCCCACCTGCGAGTATCCCTAGTACCACGGCGACAACGTTGATCAACGGATAGAGGAGGAGTAGGGGAATCCACCACACTCTGCCAATTCGTCGTGGGTCAAAACCCCTTCGAAGGACATCCTTCACTGCACTGCCGCCTCCCTGCCGATAGAAGAGAAGCAGCCCAACGACGGTCGGCATTGCACCGCCGGCGACATTCAGTATCACGTAGACACTGTCGCCCAAGACAAAGGGAAGGACTCCAAAGGTTGCGAGAACACCAGGTAGCCAGATTATCCAGGAGAGCACAAAGGTCAGCAGAAAGAAGGTACTGACAGAACGCAGTGATGTGTTGTCTGAGTCGGTCAAGGGACTACTGTAGCACCTCGCCAGACTCTCAGAAATCCCGGTATATTAAGATGGTTCCCAAAAGCACAGGTCGTTCTGTGACAGAATACCCTCCCGAGAGAATACATCCTTATTAGTCGGATGGGGCAATCGCTCCGGTCGGCCCCAAATGAAAGAGTTCGTTGTCAGACACCAGCTAGCCCTCTTTGCCGTGCTCACGCTGGCCATAGGGTGGCTCTGGTGGGTACAAATGGTCCTTGGGCTTTGGCCCGAGGAGTACATCATCATTCCTTCGACACTGGGAGGGCTCTCTCCAATACTCACACTGGTCATTCTGCAGAGGCTCTCAAGCAGAGAGATTGACTTGGACGGCATAGTGAAGACTGCCAAGGTTGGCAGAGCGTACGCGCCTTGGTTAGTTGTGGCTGCATTCCTCCTGCCACTCATCTTCTTGACGGGCAATGTCCTGAGTTACGCTCTAGGATTCGAGCCAACACTTGTGATCCTCAATCCGGGGCCTGACGAATTGGGGTGGGCCCTGCTGGCCATTGTTCCCATCACATTCTTCCCCGGTCTCATCACAAGCCCGCTCTTTGAGGAGCCAGGGTGGCGTGGATTCGCACTTCCCAAGCTCCAGGCAATGTTTGGGCGGGAGATTGGCAGCTTGTTGGTTGGATCCTACTGGTGGCTCTGGCATCAGATGTCGAACGTCTACTGGGGACTCCTTCCATCAGTGGCGGGGTACCTCTCCATGCTCGGACAGTCATTCCTCATTGACTCCATGTACAACCTCTCCCGCCGGAATCTCCTGGTGGCCATGTTCGCACACCAGGCGCTCTTCATCACCTTCACATACCTCTACAGGAGCTCTCTCGACGTACCGATAGCAATCCTCTTGGCTGTGATGTGGGCTGCTGTGATTGGACTGAGGCTACTGGAGAGGAGGAGAAACCTGCCAGCAGCCCTCCAAGAGAGCTAGTTGCAGGCAAAGGGGATGCTTATATCACTCGTGTGAGGACAGTCGTGCGGGTAAGGGCATGAATGTAGGTAACACACTGGGAGCATTCATGGAACTGAGGGACTACCGCACACTGGTGGGTCGAGTTGGGACTCTCCTTGGCGAGATGTCATGGAAGCAGATTGTCGACAGCCTGCGTCAGGTCTCACAAGAACGCGAGCTCGTTCCAAGGTGGGGAATTTCCCTTCGACCAGGAATACTCAGAGACGGAATGGTATCCCTGTTGGGCCTTAGTGACATGCCAGGCCTTGATGTCGACTTCTTGGACAAGTTCGGGAATTTCGAACCTGAAACGATTGAGGACTTGCGCTTTGGCGCGAGAGACCTCGCCATTGACCTACTCAAAGAGCAGATAGGACGAGGCAACACGTACTTCATGGACACCGAGTTCATGAAGGAAACAGACCAAGCGGTCCTCGTGCCCGGGGTTGTGGAGTCTCGCACAAAGGAAATCGAGAGCCTGGAGCCAAACCCTCCTCTCTCTGACGTCTACTGCACCTATTACGGGTTCACGGTCCTCACCTCAGGAGGGCTCATGAGAGACCGCGGCGGGATCTCACCCGACACCATGGACAAGCTGATGACGGTCCTCTCAGGCCTAGGGGATGTGAAGCTAATCCCATCCAAGCAGCTCAAGTTCTCATACCTGTCGTTTCGCAACTGCTCAAACCATCAGAAGGTTCTTCTCTGGAACCTTCTCAGAGTGTGCCTCGGCGGAGACAAGGGACAACGAGCAGGGTTAGATATACTCGGAGAGCTTGCAGACTCCAGAGCAACGGATCTTCTGCACCTCAGACTGCAGCAATCGGGGGCACATGGAGCGAAGCGTCACATTGTGAGGGCGCTGGGGCGCATTGGCCATCCCGCATCACTGCGGCCTCTTGAAGATGCCATGGCGGGCGGGGGATACTACTACTCGAGACTCAAGGAGGAGGCCATTGAAGCCATAGGCGGCATCAGGAGTCCTTCCGTGCATCGACACCTGGACCTTGGTGGATATGGCCGCCAGCGAATCGCCAAGATCAAGGCCATGGGGAACACACTGAGTCCAAGGTATATGCGCGAGCTTGAACAGACTGTTTCGCGGACACGCGAAGGTTCAGAGATGTTCAAGGCGTCCACGAGGGCCCTGGAGAAGGTAAAGGCGACAAAGGCACTCCAGCCTGACGACTAGGCGCATCTTTATAGGACGTCAGGAGGAGCTGAGCACGGAGAGGGAGCTTGAGCCCACAGAGAGAACCTGATTTCTTAGGAATGGAGTCCAGTGTCCCACTCTTCACGGGAGAACTGTTGCAGTCAGCCTACATAGTCGCATTCGTGTGGAGTTTCGTAGTTGGCGCATCTACAATCTTCACGGACTTCCTACTTGACGGAGTCAGATGGTTCATCGTGACTCTCCTAGTGGGAATATGCATCCACTTCGCCTCATACTTCCTCAAGAAGCGGAGATTCGAAGACCCTGTTACTGACGAGGCTTTTCTCCATCTTGCTGAGGAAGTGAAGATGGACATTGGCACAGGGGATGAGATCAGACTCTGGCGCCGTGAGTCTGATAGACAGATCTTCGCATCCACTGTTAACGTGTTCTACAAGGCAATCCTGTTGTCAGATGGAGTAATTGTGGATATGCTTGCGAAGCCCCAAAAGGCAAAGGCGCTCATGGCAACTGAAATGCTTCAGATACAGAAGAAACACCCAGTGAGTCGGCTGGCCTTGGGAGTCGTCTACTTCATGACGATGTCGCTGCTGGCTACCGCATTCTTGAGTGAAGGTATAATCTTCAGCCTGTTCTCGCTGGGACCAGCCATCCTTGTCATAATCGTGATTGGGATTCTACTGGTATTCGCTGGGATTCCCGTGATGATGACGCGAGAGGACACAGATCTGAACGAGAGAGTAGAGTCACTCTATGGAATACCCCCTGAAGCAGCGAAACTGGAGGTTCTTGTAGGAGTCACTGTATCACAGGAACTCATCGATGAGGTGAAGCGAGAAGAGGAGGAGGGACCTGGTCCGAGGTCAAGAGCACTCAGAGCGGCCGCGCCGGCAGCAGTCATCACGCTTCCTGTCGCCTTCCTCATCTTCGCGGTGATCTCGGGCCTGGACTCTCAGCTTGATGTGCTGTTCGCTGTGCTCACGGCGGGAGTAATGGCAGCAGGTGCTTTCGTAATAGTGTTCATCACAGCTCTGATGTGGCCGATAATAAGACCTGGAGGTGAGCCCAGGGACAACAAGCACGACGTTCAGGACAGCTTCACTGACAGCGTCCAGCGCTTGATTAACCAAGAAGAGGGGTTCGAACGCGTCATTGTCAGAGGCGTCAGGATGCCATATGATGATGAAGATGGGCTAGTTGTCTTCGAGGTAGACTACGAAGGAAAAGAGAAGACCCTAGAGGCACTCATGCCACAGACACTGAAGGACATCAGAGAACCGGAGTTGGCGGGACCCCTTCTGATTTCCGAGATGGTACGTGACAGGATTGAGAAGCGACTGAACCGCGTCAGCTATGGAATAGTGGGACTTGGGATTCTGATTCTAGTCTTCGGGCTCTTCATGCCTATGATTCGATTTGGGTTCGCCTACATGTGGCAGTACATACTCCCGGTTCTAGGTTTGTATCTGGTCTTGACCATGGTTCCGCTGATAGCAGGTTCTCTTTGGAAGAGAAGCGCCGAGATCTCCTCAGACGTAGATGTGGCGGTCAGGCACCCACGCTTCATTGAGGCCTTGGAGATTCTAGTCGCCAAGCACCATAGCCTCCCATACGGTATCACCTCCTACAAGACGAGGCTAGAGAGAATAAGGGAGAGGCTTGGTGATTACAGAGAGAGGAGGGAATCTGGCCTTGACTTGCAGTAGAGCCCAAGGCAACCCTCTGAAGTCACGCAGAGCGCAGAAAGGAGGATACGGTGATTGAGCCCTCAGAGACACCTTGACTTCACGCAGCTCGAGGGAAGCGTTCCGCTATTCGTCGGCAATCCTCAAGAATCACTGGCTTTGGCCGCCCTCCTGTGGAGCCCGATTTCTGCTGCCATATCCGGTATCAATCAAGACCCGTTCATTTGGCTGCTCTTCACACTCTCCGTTGGACTCCTATTCCATCTGGTATACTACCAGCTGATTATTCATCGCTACCGGAACCCAATTGTCGCTGGACCTATGTTTGACCTTCTTGAAAAGGCGAGGACCGACGTTGGGGGAGGCGCGGATGTGCAGTTGTGGTTACGTGACGCAGATCGACTCATCTTCTCTTCGAGATCAACGCCCCGATACAAGGCCATTCTCCTGTCCCCTAGCGCAGAAGCTGACATCCTTGCCCGGCCAGAGAAGGGGAGAATCGTCTTCGCATTGCATATCCTTAGTATGGACAAGTCCCGTCCCCTCTCCAGGACTCTCTTGGGAATTCTGGGTTTCTCAGGCCTAGTGGCCGTAGAGTCAGCATTCATCTTCGGGTTCGATCTGTTTCTCTCCGCCTCACATCTCTCATGGATGCTCGTGATATCACTCGTTGCTGTTCTACTTGCCATCTCCCTAAGCCAACACATTCAGAGTAGGAGAACAGAGGACATCAGTACTACACTGGAGCGAGTCTACGGACTTCGAGCGCGAGCCGCTGCAATAGAGGTGTTCCAAGGCATAGACATTCCAGACGACGTGATTGTAAGAGCGGAGAAGGAGCACGATGAGGAGGAACCCAAGATAGCCGCTCGCGCTAAGAAGAACGGGCTCATCGCAGCAATCGTGACGTTCTTGGTTGCTCTCGTATCCTTGGTCTTGGCTCTTGGAGTGGAGAGGAGTCTAGGACTTCTACCTGTCCTAGTGCTGTTCTCGGCTCTGTTTGGTGGGCTGCTGTTCTGGGGTGCGTACTCCATGACCAAGATCCAGGCCCAGTTCTCAGGGCTCAGGACAAAGCGGGACACCAGTTCAGACTACCAGGATGAGTACACCGAGAGCGTGAAGGCCCTCTTGAATCAGGAACCCGAATGCAGTCACCTCACCGTGAGAGGTGTAAGAATCTCTGGTCCAGAAACAGAAGGACTCGTAGTAATAGACGAAACAACAGAGCCCGATGAATCTACTCTGGTTGGTATCGTCCCTGGAATGCTTCAGCTCCTGAAGAATCCCGAGCTGGTTGTGCCCTTCATAGTGGCGGAGATAGAGAGGTGCCGCGTTGATCAGAAGGAGCGACAATATGGGTTCAAGGTTCTAGGTCTAGCCCTTGTCGCTCTTGTTCCGTTCCTGCTCTGGGGCTTCGTGACTCATGGGTTCCTTGGTGGGATGTTCGTCTTGATTATGCTCCTTGGGGTCTTCATCGTCATCTGTGTGATTGGATTTGGAATTAGCTACTTCTGGAAGAAGTCAGTGACAACCGAGATTGACGTTTCCCTGGCCATGAGGTATCCGAGATTCAGAGAGGCACTGCAGACTCTGATAGACAATTACTACACCCAGCCTTACGGTGTCACCTCTTATAGGACTAGACTTGACCGTGTGAATGAGAAACTGGGAGACTCCG
>JAEOUG010000157.1 GCA_016839445.1 Candidatus Thorarchaeota archaeon | reverse complement strand
CATGCCTGTGAAGGTGGCCTGGAAGCCCGCCGAGGAACGGCAGGGAACGGTCACCGACTGGTGGTTCGAACCCGCCGACGGCTGGAAGCCCGGACCTATGAACCCAGAGAAGGAGCGCATGAAGGAGCTCTGCGCGCCTGTCTATGAATGGGTCAAGTCCATGAAGTAGTCTCAACTGAACTAGAGCTGGCCCCCGCCAGCTCTTCTTCCTCTTTCTTGGATGCCAAAGGAGGCAGTCCTGAGCTGCAAGCTCTTATTAGTGGGATAGTGCTCACAATCTTCGAGGTGGAGTAATGAAGATTCGGCACGCATGTGCACTGCTTCTTGTCTTTCTGGTCATCACAAGTACCCTGAACATGACGGGCATTCTGGACACCGGATTGAGAGCAAGCCCTGTCGACAACACTCGGCCCGACGAGTATCAGCTGTCGGAGAGTGAAGGGGCGCTCTGGAATGTGACTTTCGATGCTGGTGATTCGGAAAGACCCTATCGAGTCTTCAGTGCTCAGGACGGCGGCTACTTCGTCCTCTATTCTGAGGAAAGAATCCCGCAAAGAGACCACAGAAACGTGTCTATCATGAAGATTGACGAGTACGGAGGCCAGGTCTGGAACAGGTCCGTGCACGCTATCGTTCCAGAACTAATCATTGACGCTGCTGATATGATCTCCACAAGTGACGGTGGATATACTGTCTTGCTATGTTTCTGGAACTCCACATCGGTGGCAAGATCCTTCCAGCTCTTCCATCTCGATGCAGAGTGCAGTCACCTTTGGAACAGGACTGTGCCACTCGGGAGTCAGGAGTACGTGACACGAGTTCTCGAGTCTGCCAACGGGGACTACATTCTATTCGGCGCGGGAAGGTTTGAGAATGTATCAATGAGCTTCAATGTTCCTCTTGTCGTGCGAACTGATAGCGCAGGCACCCTACTATGGAACAACACCTATGCACATCTTCAACCGACCTTCGCCGTTGATTTTGCTGAAACCTCATCTGGTGACATTATTCTCTGCACCCGTACAACGAACATTTACACTCACTTCTCTGACTATCTCATTATGTCCATAGGCAGCAATGGAGTTCACAAGTGGAATACCACCTTGGACATCGGGGATAGTGATAGTCACAGATCTTCGAACTCACACAATCAGATGAGTTTCTACTCTGGGGACTTTCTGACATGGTGCCCCATCTGATTCATCTCAACTCGTCTGGGCATGCAGTATGGAGCAAGACCTACACCTCGGCGCATGCGTTCAATGTCTATGATTTTCGGGTACTGGCAGACGGATCTCTTGGTTTTGTTGGAGCGATGGCAACTGATGCTGGCTACTCCGCCGCATGGTTCATGCATACTAATTCTACCGGTGGGGAGCTCTGGAATGCGACATATGGCTCGGATGACAACTACGCCGCCAACTCGTTCTTCGAGGCTTCATCGGACGTATACATCCTGATAGGGGACATTCAGGAAGGAACGGGCGAGTACGCGACCTTTGACATATGGATTGCGAAGATAGCAACGCCCGTGTTATTGGATCCTGCCGAAAATCAGATTCATGAGATAAGCGCTCACTTTTCGTATCAGCTCAATGCCACATCACCTATTGGGCTCGATACCTGGGTATTGAATGACTCAACGTACTTCTCGATAAGCGATGAGGGGCTTGTTCAGAATGCCTCCGTGGTCCCGGTCGGTATGTACGGACTGGCGGCCACAGTGAATGACAACTATGATAGGAAGAAGACAACATCGTTCTTGGTTACAGTAATAGACACATCAACGCCTGTCTGGCATCCCCCGCCAACTGACCAGATGTCCGAGTATGGGTTAGAGTTCTACTACGATGTAGATGCATTGGACTACTCGGGTGTTTCAACGTACTGGCTGAATGACACGAGGTTCTCTATGAGCCCTGCTGGTGAGATCACCAACGCTACCTTTCTTGACCTTGGAGACTACCCTCTTGCGGTTTCGGTGAATGATACCTACGGCAACGCTTTGAGCCAGGACCTTATTGTTACAGTGCAAGATACAACTCCTCCCCTTCCTACTAACATCGGGGATGTCTTGTTTGAAGTAGGAGTGGACCCGGGCTTCTGGCTGAACTGGTCATGCACAGAATTCCTGCCCTCCAGCTATCAACTACTTCTAGATGACACTCCTATCGCAAGTGGGCTGTGGACTGGCCTCTCAGTGAACTATTATGTTTCAGGTCACGACTTCGGTCTATTCAACTATACTGTCGTCTTTGAGGACACCAGTGGGAATACTGGCACCGATACGGTCCTGGTCTACGCTGATGACACGATCGCTCCCACCGTCAACTCACCTCTAGACATCTATTATCTTGAAGGAACAACAGGTAGCTCCATCCTCTGGAATGCCACGGACCTACACCCCTACTCCTACTCGATCTATCGAGATGGTGTTCTGATTCGTTCAGGAGGGTGGGCTGAGGACAATGCCGTTACCATTATGGTTGAGGGGCTTTCGCCTGGAGAGTACAACTTCACGATTGTCGTGTTTGATATCAGTGGCAACTATGTCGCCGACTCGGTCTTTGTGGTCGTTGAGGGCTACGGGACGACAACGGCAGTCACGACTACTACGACGAGCTTCAATGAGACAGAATGGCAGTCAAGGGTCAATGAACTCATTGGCCAGATTGGCCTTCTGACAATAGGATTGGGAGTTGTCGGAGCCGTTTCGGCGGCTTCTATCATTCTAGTCATATTGTCCGTACGAAGAACGGGCAAGTAGAAGTGTCGTGATGAAACGAGTCTGAGATGATTTCTTCCATCACCTTCTCCGGATAAGTATGACAACGCCCACGATTAGAATGCTGCCTGCTGCCACTGCAAGAACCGTGACCAATGGTATTCCTGTACCTGCTGGAAGGGCTGCCGCGAGTACATAGACCCTTACCACATCATCATACGAGAAAGGGTACACCAAATCTGTGACATGGCCTGTGAATACAACTACAATGTCATGTTCTGGAATCACATAGATGTGCTGCCCCTCTCTTCCTTGTGCAGCGTAGAATCCAGACGCCAAGTGAACCCACCACTGATATCCGTAGAAATCCCGTTGCCACCCATACTGAGTGCGATTATCGTCATGAGCATGAGGCGTAGTCGATTGGTTGATCCATTCGGATGAGACGATTCTCTGTTCCTCCCAGGTTCCCCCCTTAAGGTAGAGCAATCCGATTTTAGCCATTGCCTGAGGCGTGATTGCCAGATCCGAACCTCCATAGCTGATACCTTGAGGATCTCCGAGCCAACCATAGCGTTCTATTCCTAATGGACTAAAGAGGTAATCTTCTGCAAACTCGAGTGGAGTCATACCTGTCGTTGCATTGATTATGCCAGCTAGAAGATGAGAGCAGCCGCTGTTGTAATTGAACTCAGAACCCGGTTCTGCAACCATTGGTCTGTCAAGAACATACTGAATCCAATCATCTGTTTCTCTCATTTCCAGCATACTATTGAAGGTCGAGTAGTTGGCCTCATCCCATTCAAGACCAGAAGTCATCGTGAGCAGATGTTCTAGGGTCATCGCCTCCTTCTGAGCATCTAGATTAGCGATGGTTCTATTGGGAAAGAAGTCGACAACTCTCTGGCTAACATTGCCGATATAGCCCTGGTAGATGGCTGATCCAATCAGTAGAGAAACAATGCCTTTTGTGGCTGAGTAGAGATACTGCGTATGGTTCTCTGTGTAGTATGGTGAGTAGTAGGTCTCGTGGACAATGTAGTCGTTCTTGACCACAATGAAGCTTCTCGCTCCACAACTAGCACTCTCCATCAACTCATCTACTGCATCAAGCAGTGTAGAGTTCATATTCTGAGTTTCAGGAGTACTGTATCGCCAACTCTCAGTAGGCCAGTATGCCGATTGACTTGCGGAAACCGTGGTCTGCATAGAGAGAAGCATCACCAAACTCAGTGTGAAAGCCAACATCGTCATGCGGCGTATTGACATTGATTCTCCTATCATGTCACCAAGGGGGCTTTGATAGTATACTAAGACTTGCTCTCGGCGCAAGTTGTCCAGGCAATCTATGATCCGGAAGTCTTACTCCCCCTCCCTCATCTCTTCTCGTGAGACTACTTCTTCCCGAAGAAATACATCACGGAAGCTGGAGAATGCCCTGTGACTTTGACCCTCTCCTTGATTGACTCTCCCTCTCTCCTCAATTCATCGTAAGACGGATGATCGATTATTCGGGCCAGATCGGCATCAATCTCCTTTCTCATGAAGTCGACACTCTCCTTTCTCAGAGGGTTCTCACAGTCGCGTGCTTCCTCGCAGAAGAGGCATTTGACAGGCCATGAGGACTCATAGACCTCTACGGCAGTCAGGCCAATCTTGTTGACCGCATCTTTCAATTCCTGACGAGTCAAGGCCTCGAAATGAGGGATGCCTAGGATGGTATCGATCCTCACATTCAGATTGTGTACATCCCTGTCTAATCGCTGCGCTTCATTCTGCTCTCCATCGGAATACAGTTCCTGGATGATGAAATGGCCTCCTGGTTTCAACACGCGATACATCTCAGCAAGTACAGTGTCACTGTGTTCCAGATGATGTATTGAGTATGAGATACACACAGTGTCGAAATGGTTGTCTGGAAATGACATACTTTCAGCGTTCATTTCCATCAGCTCCACTGGAACGTCTTTGAGTTGCTCTCCTGCTTTCTGCAAGTCATCCGCTGAGATGTCTATTCCTAGGAATGAACTGTATCCCTTCAGAGTCCTCATCAGCGTCTTAATGAAGTCGCCCGCTTCCGTGCCGACATCGAGAATGTCCCCGCCAGAGATAGTTCCGAGTTTCTCTCTGACTTCGATTGCGCCGGATCCTCTGAGTCCGTCAGGTATGTCTGCTATCAACTCAGGTTGCCTCGACAGTCTGTGGATTCTTCGTTGACATCAATCCTTTGAACTACGTAAGTTGAGGAATCTCCTGCTTCACCAACCGTGTTCTCCTCAAGGTCAGTCAGCCTGCTTGGAAGTAACCACTAATAAATCGGAACCTTGACACATTGAAGGATTCTCATGAGTTGCTCTAGGGTCCGGTTGCTGGCATTCCTCAGTCTTATGATGCTCTTTGGAGTAGGGATGGGGCACCATGTGTTCGCAGCAGAAGATGGGTCGCCTCTCAACTACTGGTACATTGGTGACTCTTTCGATCTAGATTCTTCAGATGATTGGGTGCCCTTCTTCTCTCTGGTTGACGTTCCGTATTCTCTTCCTCTACGGGGATTCAACAGCGACAGTAGGAACTACTTCCTCGACTTCGGGGCAGTAGAGTGGCTGACTGATTGGGTTGAGTACGTCTATGGTTGGCCAGTTCCTGAACACGATAAGGAGATGGATTTGACTAATCTGACAGGGCAGCTTGAGTATCTCTTTGAGATGATTACTGGGCGGCTTGAGAAGCCCCACTCATACGTTGACGTGGAACGAAACTACACTGCTACAGACTACGTGAAGAATTTCGATGCTCCCTACGAGGTGTTCATTCCTATCGTGGTCATGTACAACTTCAACGAGTCCTATGATGAGGAAGACATGCGGACCTGGGTGATCGACTCACAGCTGGTTGAGGACACCTTCAACGAGGCCTTTCCCTTGGTCACCTGGGATACCGAGCTTTTCTGGTACAACTTCGATAACGCATCTGTCTTCGCAGACCTGGTTGAGGACAAGACACTGGATGTCCGCCTCATGATCGACGACAACTTCCTAGAGCGCGCTGATGCCATTCTCCACAGCATCATCTACACAGACCCACGATACGAAACAGCTGACATGGTCCTTCCATCATTGGTTATGCTTCAAGACCTTACTCTATGGTCGGTCTACTACAGTATGGCCGTTGGAGGCTTGGGACGTATACACTCAGCCTACCCTGAGGTCGGGTCCTGGAACCTCAACGGCAGGAATGTCTTCTCGTACTTCTATGGCGGCGACCCTGGCCTGCCCCGAATAGCTATTACCCCTACAGTGATACACGAGCTCGGACACTGCGCAGGGCAGACCGATATCCACTCTGAGTTCGGCTGGCTTGCAGCCAGCTCGTGCATGTCTGTTATGGCCGCGTACCAGCAGCCCGCTGGTTTTGACGGGTTCGACAAGGACCTCATCAACAATGCCCAAGGACTCCAACTTATGGGAAGGTACTTGGATGAGATCGAGTACTTCCGCGGGTTCTCTCTCGAGGTCTCTCATGAAGCCGCCCTCGACACGTTAGAGAACGGCTTGTCAAGTGCGTCTGATATGCTGATTGACTACCAATTTGACCAACTGAGGACGCTTCTCTCTGATACTGACGCAGAGCTAGATGAGCTTTCGACAGAGATTGGCATCCCCCGCAAGACGACCGATTGGTCCAACTTCTCGACCCCGCTCGACGTGCATATAGACTGGATTGTTGGACCTGGCATTCCAAATGCGAAGAACATCGTCGAAGCAATCGAGTCTCACATACAGGCTACACGCGAGATAGTCCCCTTCGTTGGGACGACTCTGCCAACGCCAACATACAACGTTACAATCGAGGTCCACTCCACAAGCGAGTCGTTTGACGACGCAGTACTGCGATTCTGGGGGAGGAACCTTGTACAGGCTCGCACAAGCTCCTTCTCGGCAGACCAGGTGCCCGAAGATGCATTTGACACCATGCCCCGCAACAGGGTCTTCCAGAATCAATCGGGCTATGCAATTGATGGGTTCACAGTTGAGAGCTGGTTGACGAGAAACCCCTACACACCGGAGAAGGATGGGACATTCCACTACCGATTCTACATGATGAATCTTGAGAACCTGTCTGTCATCCCGCCAAGATACGAACTCTACTTCGTGTCCTTGGCGATAGTCGGGGGCGGCATCATTCTGGCCGCAGTAGTCCTATTCACTCGTGCAAGATCCGAGGCGGATTCTGTCTGATTCACCAGACTTCTGGCGAGGTAATGGCTGGCACAATCAGCCTGCGCCATATAGCAACCCATATATATTAACTATAGTGAAATCTTGCGGGAGTGCGTCAGATGGCGACTGATTATGTCTTTGAGAATTACCGCCCCAAATCGACCGATCTTGCGCTAGCAATCATCGCTGCACTTGTGATGCCAATAGCTGCTGGCTACCTCTTCGATCTCACAGGTGCCCTGTTGCCCATGGCCATCTACTATGGTCTCTTTGCCATTCCGATTGTGAGATGGCGTCGAGGAAGCCTTGACTATAAGATAGAATGGGGGAACATCCGAAGCCAATTCAGACGCTACTTGACACCACTCTTCTGGGTCCTATTCCTGCTTCAAGCAGTACTTGTCGTGACATCTTGGTTCACCCTGATCAGGATAGAAACAGTCAACCCAATTGGCTGGATTCTGACCCTTGCAGTCTGGGCCCCAATGAATGCCTTCTCTGAACAGCTCATCTGGCTGTATACATTCGACTCCTTTGCGGAGTTCTACAAGGAGGGGCGCAGGCGTTATGTGATGGTCTTCATCGGTGGCGCCCTATACATTGCTCTAATCGGTCTGATTCATGCATTGTTCTGGGCCAAGTTTCTGTTGGAGAGCGCGTACGTGCTCATCTTCACACAGGTCTTCTTTGCCATCCAGTTCATCATGCCCATTGGATACATCTTTCTCTACAGAAGAACCGGAAGCATGTGGCCCTTGGGAATCATCCATGTCTTTCTCAATCTGACTGGTGTGCTCTTCAGTGGATACTCGATAGTACCGTATCTGATACTATAGTATTGTGTCGCGATTCCTGGTCTGGCTTCTTATCTCAGAGGGCCTTCCTGCTCATCGCTTCTTCGAGGTCTTGCTCAAGGCGCCGCCGGTCCGCCTTGTAGAAGTACGGGCTCCATATCACAACTGCCCAAAGGAGTACGGCAAGGAAGCCAGAGACAACTGTTCCGATTATGTTTTCCATGTCCTCGGACAAATCAAGAGGCAACGAGACGCCGAGAACAGCGGCCACCACAATGATAGCTCCGACCACGATGATTCCAACACAGTAGATAGCGCCCTCTATCTCTGGGACTGAAGGACCCGGAACTGGCTTCGGAGTGAAGTCTACTCCTGCCTCCTTCGCCCTTCTTACAGCCTTCTTCCTTTGGCGGTCCAAGGCGAATCCATACACAACGGCGACGCCGACTGAAACTGGTAGACCTGTCAGGAAGAGATACGCGAAGACTCGTGCGAGGTCCAGTATTCCCTGCATCATGGTTCCTGATGACACCTCCGCGTGAGAATGATGCGGACACTACTTACATAATCGATTATCTGCTTAAATTACCATCGAAGAAGCTCGTGGGACGAACTCGGAAACTGGGTTAGTCTAACAACCAGCTATTCTTTCATATGCACAGTAATTCTGTGCGACCAAATATATAGTGTGCCCCATAGTCGCGATGCTATCCTTCTTGCTACTTGCGTGAGGAGTGAGGGAAATGAAAGGAAAGCACGCTATCGTGTTAGTTCTAGCAGTCCTATTTGTTGGTACGCTGTGTAATCAGATCGATGCGCCAATGATGCCTACAGCTGGCGACTCGTCTTTACAGACAACTGGAGTGCCTGTTGACGCACCTCAGGTTTCAGACGAACTAGACTCATCTGGAAACATGATGATCAATGTGAATCCGAATCCCAGCTTCGAGAACTGGGCTGGCGATATGCCGGCAGACTATGACAATGCATTTGCATCGACATATCGCAACGCAATCTTTGATTATTACGACCCGGGAGTAACAGGCAATTTCGCGGTCCTGATCGAAACCGAGGCTTCAGGAACCTCAAGCGCTGGAGGGCTCGTGGGTACGAATATCGCCGCATCTCCCCCTGCTCTTGTTGAACCCGGTATATTCCTCTCCTTTGACTGGAATGTCCTTGAGCATCCTGTTTATGCTGTTGGTGGATATGTGTATGTCGAGGTTCAAACCTGGGATGGGGCCTCAGCCTATCGCAATTTCTTCTACACACTCTCAAGATCGAGTACTGGGTCAAACGGGACTATCGATGCAACATACTATCTGAATGACACACTCAATGAATGGCATTCCTTCAACCGGAACATAACGGATGACTATGTCGAAGTATGGGGTGCTGGAGACCTGTCCAGCAGCCAACGCGTCGTCCTGGTGCGACTTCGAACCTACAGCCCCGCCGGCACAACCGGGATAACCAGAGTCGCCTTCGACAATGTCGTCCTAACGGATGGCATCTACTCAGATTGGATTGGCAATGGCGACTTCGAAACGGGAGACTCGACTTCATGGGACTATTCTGATGGTTCAATGGGCTATTTGGAGCAGAGCACGGACAGTACGCTTGGGACCTATTCAATGAACATGAGCGTGCCTCTGAATACGGTTGGAGGAGGCAGTGTCCAAGTCTACAGAAGCCTAGACTATCCAGGGGGGTACTTCGCGTCATCTCCGGGAATGATGTATATTGACCTAGATTGGAAGTACAATGACTCGTCAGCCGGAGGCGGCAATCAGTATGCCTACCTCGAGTTGAGATTCAGAAATCAGACCAGCTACTACTACACCTACTACTACATCGGCACTCAGGACAATGTATTGCACTCAACGAACTACACGACGACTCACAGCTTTGAGATCCCTGGATTCGGAGCAAAGGATGTGTGGCATCACTCACGTTTTGACGTCTACGACTATGTGAGTTCTGCTGGCTTCTACAATGTTTCACTGTATCAGACTTCGTTCTACGTGGCGAATTGGGCTCCTGGGGCATCCGTCTTTCTCCTGGTCGATGACTTCCAGATTACGACCTATCCACTTGGCGACCCAGGATTTGAAGAGGACTGGTACAACGATGGCGCTACGCCATTCGCCGGATGGGACCAGTACAACGGCGGCCTGGACAATATTCGCAGAACAACTGATGCCTATCAAGGGAGTTATGCCTGCAACCTTTCTGGAGTCTACTTGAACACGGTAGGCGTCTATCGTGATGAAGATGTGCCGGTAAATCCGAATGACACAACCAGATTCGCATGGCGCATTGACGAAATCGGAAACGAAGATGCCTGGGCCATAATTCGAATACTCTTCACTACTGGCGACTATTTCAACTATCTTCTAGGGGGAGGATCAAACCAACCCTTTGGGAATGGCAGTTCGTGGTGCACATTCTACGTTGAATCATTCAACACGACAGGTTCTTGGAATCTTCTTGAACGGAACATGACTGCCGACTATGAGGCGGCATTCGGTCCAGCGCCAGCTCTAGTGATCGAACAGATTGTCCTAAGGATGTCCGTTGGGACCAATGATCGTCTAGTGCTCCTTTTCGACGAGATGCACTTCGTTGATGGGGCGCCTCCTGTGATTGATAGTATCTCCTTCCTGCCATCATCTCCAATGTACTACGACTCTGTGCAGGTGAATTTCACCGCATATGATGAACGTACAGGAATCAGTGAAGCATACATCGACTACTACAACGGTACCGGCTGGGACCGGAGCTATGCCACAGATATGGGTACGTACTACTTGGCAGACATACCTGCCCTTCCTTATGGTACAGAAGTGCTCGTCGAAGTGACGGCCTGGGACCATGCAGGTCTACATTCTACTGATGACAATGGAGGCACATTGTATCGCTACACAGTCGACGATGATGTTGATCCGACACTGAGCATTGACGCTCCAATCGACATGGCTGAGGTTGAAGGCGATACATTGTTTTCAGCCACTGCGACAGATGCCGGGTCTGGAGTAGACCGGGTTGAGGTCTTCAGAGGTGTAGAATGGGTTGCCACAAAGTTCGGTGCTCCTTGGTCCTTCAACATCACCTTTGACAATTGGCCCCTCGGAATGCATACATTGACAGCAATAGCATACGATGAAGCCGGCAACACTGCATCAGACTCCATCAACGTGACAGTGATCGACACCGTGCCGCCGCTTATCACCTCGCCTTCAGATGTCGAGTTTGACGAGGGTGAGTCAGGCAACTGGGTGGCATGGGACGCAGACGACTTGAGAGGAATCGACGAATACGAGGTCCTCGTCAATGGAACGGCAGAGTACTCAGGCATCTTCAGTGGGAACTCGACTGTCAACGTCACACTCGACTATCTCGAACCTGGTTTGTACAACTTCACGTGCGTCATCTACGACACGAGCGACAACTGGGTCTTCGACACGGTTTGGGTCACGGTGAACGAAGTCGTGACAACAACGACCTCTACTACCACAACTACCGCCACAACGACAGGAACCACCACCGAAACGACCTCCACAACATCATCTGGGACTACTACTGGAACAACGACTGATGCCCTTGTGAATTGGGCATTAGGACTCGCTGCAGCTGGAGCCCTCGCGGCAGGAGGCCTCATGGTCGGTATCTATGTCGTGAGGTCTAAGAAGAACAAGTAGAGGCTTCAAGGGGGAGGCGCCTCCCCTCTTGTCCCCTCACATGTGTTCCCCGTCGCCGTGTCAGTGACGGTGGCCAGAAGTGAAGATGCTCGATGGAGGACTGCACTGTTTCATGTTGCTCAGGGCTCCTCAACCTGCTACAGTCTCTCTCCAAGCCTCAAAACAGCGAAAGAAGCATGTGCCAAACGTATATCTAATCAGTTCCACATAATGCCAGGTACTCACGCGTGCAAGGAGTGTCTACAAGTTGAAGACTTGTCCGAAGTGTGGAAGAGCAAATGCTGTGACTCGTAAGTACTGCGTCCGTTGTGGTAGCTCTCTCATCAAGGGCGAAGAGAGTGCGAAAACCGAGACCGTTGAGACCCCTGTTGAGAATGAGGTGCTTGAACCAGAAGCTCCCCCAGTCTCGAGGGCCGAGAGTCTGACCTCCGCAGAAGGCGACCACCACGTGCGCCCCAGCGAGGTGGCCAGGGACCGCGTTCTGACGGCAGAACGACATGTCGACAAGACGGAGTCTGAGAAGGCTCAGGAAACGTTTGCGCGTTCCGAGGAAACCGATGACCGGATGGTGAGGGCAAGCGAGCTTCGAGAGCTGCAGGCCGAAGTCCGGATTGAGCCTGAATCTGAACCTGTCCCGGCAGAAGACCTCCCTGAGTTGGTGGAACCTCCTCCTTCATCAGCACCTCCAGAGACAGAACCTGCGCAGGTTGAGTATGATGAGGGCAAGGAGGTCGTGAAACAGATTCTCCAGCGAGTCAAAGAGGCCGAATCCCGTGCAAAGGCAGCTCCAGAGGCGACTCCCGTGGCGGGTGGACCAACCCCGGTCAGCGCTGAGCCCAGTGAGCCGCACTCACCGCCTACGGCTGATGAGAGTCTCAAGAGCGAACCTCCTGTGATGGCACCGTCCACACCCGAACCCCCGGCATCGCCTGTTTCGGTCGCAGAGTCCACACTCGCACCGAGTGCCCTACTCGCTCCTGATCCCACAATGGATTCCAAGGTCAGACAGATTGACACTGATATCAAGGCACTGAACATCGAGAAGGAACAGCTGGGAAAGGAGCTGGTAGCACTCCAGAGCCAGCTGAATGATGAAGTAGAACGGATGAGGAT
>JAEOUG010000156.1 GCA_016839445.1 Candidatus Thorarchaeota archaeon | reverse complement strand
TTCAGGTGCACAACATCGAATCCCATGTCGCCAGGTCGAACCTTTCCCATGATTGCATTGAAGTTTGCACCATCATAGTACAGGAGACCGCCAGCGTCGTGGACTATTCCTGCCAGTTCCTTGATGTCCTTCTCAAATACCCCAATAGTGTTGGGATTGGTGAGCATAAGGCCAGCGGTACTCGACCCCGCAACAGACTTGAGGGCCTCTATGTCGACAAGACCCTCGCGGCTGGATGGAAGTACAACGACTTTGTATCCTGCCATTGCAGCGGAAGCCGGGTTAGTACCATGTGCAGCATCCGGGATGATCATCTCGTTCCTCTGCTCGCACTCCTGGGTGATGCATCGATGGTATTCACGCATCATCATGACACCAGTCCACTCTCCCTGAGCCCCTGCCGCAGGCTGCAGGCTTATCGCTGCCATACCTGTGATTTCCGCAAGCCATCTCTCTAGTTCCCACATCAATTCAAGGGCACCTTGAGTTGTAGAGGTGTCTTGGAGAGGATGAAGCCAAGCAAAGCCAGGCAACGATGCAGCCCAGTTGTTCTCAACAGGGTTGTACTTCATTGTGCAACTGCCTAGAGGATATGTACCCACACTCTGCGCGAAGGTCATCTGTGACAGCCTAGTGAAGTGGCGGACAATACCAGACTCAGGAACCTCCGGAAGCGAAGGAGGGTCCTTCCTTAGCATCCCTTCTGGTATCAGCTTCGATACATCACGTACGGACTTGCTCACTTGAGGATCCGGCTTGGGGAACACATGTCCTAGCGCGCCGGGAGTGCTTCTCTCAAAGAGCAAGGGTTCATTCCATTTCGCCTGCCTTGAATCTGGCTCCTTCTGACCCATTATCGGGCACCTCCCTCTACCACATCTCTGACTGCTTCGACCAGTTGGTCCATGTTCCGCTTCGTGTGGATCTCGGTGACACTAAACAGCATTGATTCTCCGAGGCCGGGAAAATCGTTCGTGAGAATCTTGCCCCCGTGCAGACCCCGACGAAGGAGTGCCAAGTGAACATCCTTGGCGGACATGCTCTCGAACTGAACAACGAACTCCTTCCAAATCGATGTGCCAATTGCAGGAGCGCGGACTCCTTCTATCTCGTTTAGCCGGGCAGCAACATAATTCGAGTTCAGTGCGATTGTTTCGCCAAGCTGCCGAATGCCAGCTGGTCCTAGTAGCGACATATAGACAGCTGCAGTCACTGCCGCCAGAGCCTGGTTTGAGCAGATGTTGCTCGTCGCCTTCTCACGACGGATATGCTGCTCCCGGGGGCTGAGTGTAAGGACATAGCCAGTCTCAAAGGGCTCCTGCTGAGTCCTAGTCATCCCAACCAACCGACCCGGAAGCTGATAGATGAGCTTGCGGTCGTTTCTGCAGCCAAACACTCCGAGCAATGGTCCCCCATAGCTGACTGGCGAGCCTAGGTGCTGCCCCTCTGCAACTACAATGTCGGCCTCATAGTCTCCGGGTGGTCTAATGACTCCAAGAGAGAGAACGTCAACTCCAGCTACAAGTAATGCGTCATTGCTGTGTGCGATTTTGCCGATTTCCTCGACCTGGGATTCGATGAAGCCTAGGTGACTAGGGTTCTCTATGTAGACACCGGCGACGCCGTCCATCTTTCCTTCCAAGTCATCAAGATCCATCAACCCCGTTTCAGGATGATAGCTCACTCGCTCAACTGTGATGTCTGCGGGTTCGGTATAGGTGTGAATGACGCTGTAATGCTCAGGGTCGATTGTGCCTGGAACAAGGAACTTGTCCTTCTTCTTCTTCACCCGGACAGCCATCCGCGCTGCCTCAGCGACTCCCGTGGCCATGTCATACATAGAGGAGTTCACAACATCGACCAGAAGAAGCTCAGCCAGAAGACTCTGATATTCGAAGAGAGTCTGGAGCATCCCTTGGCTAACTTCTGCTTGGTAACTTGTATATGATGTGACAAATTCCGACCGGCCAGCTAGGGCTGGCACAGCTGAGGGGATATAGTGAAGGCCTGCTCCCGAGCCTAGAAAGATGCGCCCATCATTAGCGGGCTTGTTCTTGCCCGCCAGCTCCAGAATCCTCTGTGTGACCTCGAATTCGGTATGTGCGTCAGGAAGATGCAGGTCCTCTTGTAGGCGAAACTCCTCTGGGATGTCAGAGAAGAGGTCGTCGATATTCTTCTTGCCGATGGCCTCTAACATGGCCTTCTCGGTCTCTTTGTCAGTGGGAATCCACGGATGTCTGAATGACACGGCTAACCACTCCGGACTTGGCCTTCTCGCATGCCCGTCGGCAAAATAGGTTTCGGAAAGGTGCATCGTCTAGAATACTTTTTAACAACATCTCGCGAAGCCAGCAGAGACCGGTGGAATCAGAAGATGAAGGCCTGGCTGATGGACATCTTGGCTTGCCCTGCCAGTGACTGTCGGAGCAAGCTACATCTTGAGATCTTTGACGCCCATATGATTGATGCCAAAGATGGAGAGGTGGAGGAGATTGATGAGGCACTCATCACCTGCCCGAAGTGTGGAAGATGGTATCCTGTCATTGATGGTATCGCGTGCATGCTTCCCGATGACCTTCGAATGGAGGCCAAGCAGCGAAGAGAGGAAACCGCTTTCCTTGAGCGGTGGAAGGAGAGAATCAGTCAGGACATAATCGAAAAGGGAGTTCCATTTGGTCTATCTCAGTAGCAGAGCAACAGCCCCGTGGTGTAGAGCGAGGCCCACATGAGCCTCGCGCAGACCGGTCAAGCATTGAGGGTTTTGGCCTCTCAGACCCAGGTTCGAGTCCTGGCGGGGCTACCATTCCACTTGAGCTAGTCCTTCATACTCAGTGACTCTGGGGACTCGCTCATCTGGACTCTGAAGAGCCGCTTCACATGAGAGAGAACAAGCCTGTCGCCGTTGACGAGAACATCGATGTCGACGTGATCACGCAGACCCGAAGTGGAGATCTTCTTCTCCAGTACAGCCTCAACCTGGAAGACGCCAGCTGGATTGTCCATCGCCACGGTAATGCGAAGTGGCTTGGTCTTGGCCTTTTCTAGATGGACCTCGTTGATTGCTAGAGCACTGACTGAGTGGATGTCCACCTTGCCCTGCTGGAACGGTACTATTGTCCTACCCTTCGTCATGTCACACCCATCACCAATCTTCGTGATTCCAGACTCGAGCGTCAGGCATTGTGTATCATCATCATGGGCGTAGATGCCGTGCAGTATGAAAGACAGGATATCTGTGGCTTTTGCGGGGTCTTCGTACATGTCTTCGAGCTTCGATTCCAAGATAGGAGCAGCTAGCTGAATCGCTGCCTGATAGTGCTCGTTTCGATGGACGACCATTCCAATATCATGAAGGTACGTCGCAGCCAACACAACAAGCTTGGCATCATCTAGATTGCCAACTCCCTCAGCGACGACATTGGGATTGAACGTCTGGGTTAGTATGTCAAATGCTTTCAGAGCATTCCATGTCGCAACCTCTGCGTGGACAGGTCCATGGTCTGTGTATCCGAGTCGCGACACTGCCATTCTGTTTGCGGTGCGGAGGTATGACTGAACCTTGGGAGAGCCAGTGAGGTACTGATACATCTCTAAGGCACGAGACTCTGGCTCAATGAACTCTCTCGCTCGAATGGACTGACGGTCGTAGGATTCTGTTGTATTCATTGCAGTACCCCCAAAAGGGCATAGTGGGTGCGCGTGTCCTTTGATAAGAGTTGCTGAGTTGGCATTTGGAGGCGAAGGCAAGAAGGGCAGGGTTGTCTTGCTCTAGATGTCCCCTGCTTCTTCTTGGACTGACAGAAGAATCCTGTCAGTTGCACTTGTTGCCTTCTGAATGGTCTTGAGATAGTCCTGCCTTGATTTCTCGAAGGCAACCCTGCTGATACGCTGTTTCTTCTTCCGGAGGAGAAGTTGGCGAAGACCAGCTTTCGCACCCTCGATACGCTCATCCTGGAGCTCAAGTTGGGCAACAATGTCTCGGTACCTAGGCCCGTTCTTGATCATCTCGGTCTTGAGACCCGGGAGCTTGGAATCAATCTCATCCAACTGCTCTTTGAGATCCTTCTCGCGAAGCATGTACTCCCTCTTTGTGACCTTCCCTCTTCGCCGTGCTGCCTCAAGCTTCTCCAGGTCCATGTTCAAAGCTGTCTTTCGGGAGTAGACTTGGGCAAAGTCTCGCAGGAGCTCGGGAGGAGCGCCAGTCTGCCTCACCTGCGTCGTATCGAAACCCTCACCAGAAGGACCAGTCATCTCTTCAGGTAGATCCACCTTCCGATAGGCAACATATGCCAAAGCGATGACCCCAATAATGAGGGTGAAGATTGCAGGCCGAGCTGCAGCACCAATGGTCGTCGTGTAGACTACGTTGATCTCCATGGGATTTCGGAGAGTTGAGTTGTATGCAGTGTATCTCAATGTCCTATCAAATACCCCGTAGAACATCCTATACCCGGGGCTTGAACTCGACAGACCAACCGTCGCAGTCAGCACAACATCCACTGTGTGGGTCCGTACCAAGATGTCTCCGAGAAGACCCATGGGTGGAGTCAGTTCTGCCCCACCGGGTGCTGGAGTCTGGTGCTGACTGGCCAAGACAACATAAGTGATCCAGAACGTGTACTTGAAGCCTGGCTCGAATCCGTTGGTCCCAAACCTGTCGCCGGACAGGGACACAGTAATCTGCCTAGACTCATTCCAGGTGCCGCTCAGACTTCGCAGGGAGAGGGCAAGAATACCCACCTCATCATAGATCTTCACGGCGGTGGCATAAGCAGGTATCGTGAACTTGAAGCTCATGAGAGAGCCGCCGCCTGTGTTGTCCAACGTAACCTTCTCTGTGTAACCGAGCCACCCCCACGCATCCAGGACTATTCTCGTTTCGCGATCCGCCACAACGTTCTTTGTGAAGAGCCTCAGGCGTACGCTGAAGTCGGTCATGGTCAACGGGTTGAGGTTGTACTCAGTCGAGGAAGGAGATTCCTCCAAGGGAACCAGTTTGTCTTCGTCAAAGGCGAATACTGCCTTCCTCAGGACATAGGGTACGACGGGATACTTGATGTACTCAATACGGTACTCGAATGACTCCTCGTCGGTCAGCCAGAACAGGGAGTGCATGTAGGTTGTAGTTTCGAATGTGTAGGACTCTCGGAAGCCGACTGGCTCGGGGAAGTACACTCTCCACCGCATCATGCCGTCAGCATCCTCAAGGCGTACGATCCGAATCTCAGAATCACCCGATGGTTCAAGCGAGAGGAAGTTCTTGGCCCACTCTATCGGGAGGTAGATATCAATCGACCCAATGGGAGCGGACCCATTGTTAGTGACAATGAATGCATCCTGGATCTCCGTTCCGAAGTGCTCTGTGGGAGTGAGGGCTCGGACAACATCTAGTCGCATTCCAAGCAGAGGAAGGAAGGGTCTGTAAACGGTGATGTTCACATAGGTCACTGAGGTCACGTTTGACGAGTCAGTGGCGTTGAACCAGATTGTATGGAGACCCTCGTCATACTCAGCGGAGTCTACATTCGCCTGCCAGTAGGTTGTCACGAAGTCGTAACGCAGAGATGCCCAGTCTCCACTATCAATCCTATAGGACGCTTCCCTGATGTAGTCATCACTAGCATTCAGTGCTAGCTTCATCACCCATTCGACAGTGGATCCCGCCTCGGGACTTACAACGGTGAGAAGAGGAGGCGCGTTAGGTACGAGTGATACCTCAACAGGTGCCGCCCAATAGGTGTGAGCAAGGGGTACGGCATTTAGCTCATCTGTCAACCCCATCATGAATATGAATGGGAATGACACTAGACTGCTGTTGAAGAGAGGAATGTCGTCGGCATCCGTGGAATTCAGGAGAATCTCGTATTCAATCTGCATGAGTGTGCCATTGTCAGTGCCATCTGCTGCAACAATCCTTGACTGGTCTGCATCGGCCAAGTGCTGGAATGTGCTTGTTCCATGTTCGTCGCTGTAAGTGATGTATGTTCCATCTGCAGGATTGGCCGTTCTCTGCACACTCTGTCGGAGGATCCTTGTCAACTTGATCTCGTAGACTAGGTCCTCCCCGTAGAGAGTGTCAGTTCTTTCGGTATAACCTTGGGCGGCAGGAATCACGAAGTGACGCACCTCGCCAATACGCATACCCAGAATCATGTCCCTGTACATGGGGAGCACGCCGAGGTCTTCAACTGCCACTGTTGACGAGATGTCAGGATAGTCGCTCTCCTGAAACAGAGTGCCGTTTCGCAGGTAGAGCTTGTAGTGCACAGTCACAGCATCTGTTGGTCTGACCCTCCAGTAGTTGCCATTTGGTGACCCTGGTACATAGCCAACGAGAACATCGCTGTTGTTCAGGCCTGCTGACGTGAACGTCCCTGTGTAGTTCTGCCAGGCAATCCCAATCCAGCCATCGATTGGCGCCGAAAGCCCCAGATACAGATGAGTTCCATTGTGCTCTGCATATGCCGTGATTCCAGTCTGCTCGTCGGTGAAACTGTGAGCGTACTCCATCGGATCGATGATACCGTCAGAGAAGCCGTAGTGTGCGTCAACATGAGGTATGGCGAAATCTAGGGAGGACTCTGCCACGAGCGATCCTACGTCTATGCTCTGAGCCAAGCTCTCCGTGTCATCTACTTGTGAGATAGGGGTAACAGATGCCAACGCGCTTGTGATGAACAGCGCGAGCAGGAATAGGGTTCCTATCTTTGTCTTCAACAGGCTCAATCCGTTTCACCGTTTGCTGATTGGAACTTCACTACCAGTAGACGTACTATCCACTGGTCAGCGAGTGAGCGCTCGAGCTTCGGGTTCGCTAAAATAGATTTCGGACGTTGAAAGCATGCACAGCTTCCCGAAAAGGTCAAAACGGGGACAGCCTCGAGGTTGCACGAGGTTGGTGAAATGCTCGAGATTCAGGCGGCACTTGTGGTATCCCTCTTGACCGTGCTCCTCTTCCTACCCAGCGCAATCAAGGTCCTGAGAGAGAGGGGCTCTACAGGAATCGATGTTCACAAGACGGACCGACCAGAGGTGCCCAAGGGTGGAGGCTTCATCCTTCTCTTTGGATTGGTCTTCGGTCTTCTGATTGTGCTAGGTCTGACGACCTTCCAGAGCCTTTCCGTTGAGAGTGTAGGAATCCTCGCGGCCCTCGTTTCAATCCTCATGGCGGGAATGATAGGCCTCTTGGACGACCATCTGGACTTCTCGACTCGAACGAAGATCGCACTGCCTCTCGTTTCTACTATTCCCATGATGGTCATGAGTGTCGGGACTCCGACAATGACCCTTCCAATCATAGGAACTGTCAACTTCGGGATCTGGTATGCCCTCCTGATTGTGCCGCTGATGATGACCTTCATCATAGATGCCACAAACATGTATGGAGGGATGAACGGGCTGGAATCTGGTCTTAGCATCATTAATTCCTCAGGGCTTGTGGTCTATGTCCTGATGTCTCATTTCATCAATGGCCACACAATCGGACCGAAAGAGATGCAGGCTGCCGTTGTCGCAGCCGCCCTGCTTGGTGCAGCGATTGGCTTCATTATCTTCAACAGGTTTCCCGCCAAGGTCCTACCGGGAGACGTCGGAAGACTGCCCATGGGAGCTGCCATCGCGGCAGCTCTGATAATCGGGAACATGGACAGACTGGCAATCGTCATGTACATTCCCTTTGGCATCAACTTCCTTCTCTACATATGGTATCGACTACATGTCAGACGCACAGGGCAAGACTGGGTCAAGTTCGCCACTCCAAGGGAAGATGGCACTCTGCAAGTAGTGGGCCCCTATACGATCTACTGGCTATTGCCCCACTTCTCGAGGAACATGACTGAGAAGAAGAACGTCAGGATTCTCTTGCTTCTGCAGGCTCTGCTTGTCTATGGTGCCGTGATGTTCTTCATCTTCTTCTATCCCTTTGGCACTGGCTGGCTCTAGACCAACTTGTCCTGAAGGTATCTGTCTACAACATAGTCCATGCCGTACCTGCTAAACGCCTGCTGCTCAGCCTTGACCCTGAGTCGGCGAAAGCCATCGATGTACCCAGCCCACTTGGACGAATCATACCTTACATCTCTCGTAAGGTCGTCCAGACGTTTGAGATCTGCATTGGTCAGAGGCTCACTCGGGAGGGAGTAGTTCTCTATGTCATCTGGAGTGACTCCAATCCACTTGGCATCAGGAACTGCCAGGTCGGATATATGGGCCGAATTGGCGCTACCACTGATAATGACCTTGGCAATGTGCATACCCCAAGGATCGCCATCTGTGAATATGTACACGGGAAGATCCAGTCTGCTTCGAAGGATTCGAAGTAGTCTTCTGGTTGCCCTTGGTGGTTGACCTCCGAGCTGGACAAGAACTGCACCGAATCGTTTCCATGCTCTTGATTCGATGAGGCGGGAGAACATACCTCCGGACTCAACAGCTAGTACTAGTCGAGCCTCGCTTCGGACTGGCTCAGCGGATACGATTGCGGGTCCGACAGGGAGACCATCCGGGCTTATTGTGAGATCAATCTCGCGGCCTTCGTATCCTGGTACTGTGTACCTCAGGACTATCTCGCCATAGATGGAGGAGTGCTCCTCAGGGAAGATGCCGAACGACTCCCGAGGGTGGCCTGTGTAGCATTCAAGGTCCGTTACGATTCTGTCGGATTCCGATTGATCCGCGAACTTGACGCCGAAGGCCTCGCTAGAGTAGTAGAGATCGCGAAGAGAGCTCGTACGTGAGGACTCAAGCAGACGCTTAGCGAAGTCCGCTACCCACATCAGCTGCGCAAAGCTCCTGACGTGCTTGGTGTTGCTCGAATCCCTTCTTGATGTCGAGGGACCCAGGGTGAATCTGCCAGATGCCTCGTCGTACACTATGTTGTTGGTCTTGCGGTCAGGAATGTCAATAGCGGGGAACTGCTGGTTCTGAATTGAATCAACTACAGACCGGCCCATCTTCCTCAGAACTGCGAGTGCATCCTCTGACTCATACATCTTCATCCACCTCGAATAGATTCTGAATCATACCCTCATACTCAGGCACCTCACATTCGGCAAGGTTGGCACTGGATTCGGCAAGGAGTCTGAAAGACTTGGAGAATTCCTTCTTCTTTCGTGAGACTCTGGTGGCTCTCTGGCCTCGGTTCACCACTTTTCTGAGCTTACGGCCTAGGTCTCTGTAGAGTGCAACCACCTCAGCTTCGATACTCGGAACTGCGTCAATCGACTGCTTGCCGGCTGCCTTGAATGGCACCCTCGTGGACGAAAGATTGACGAATATTGCTGCAGGAGGAGAAGACCTCAAACTGTAGCGGCTCCAGTTCACCTTCCTCAATGCTCTTGTGAGGACATCCTCACTTGCATCGTATAGAAGCGGTACCCTATTGGCGAATCTGAAGACCGTGGGAAGATCTGAACATGGGAAATCATCCCCAGTGGCCAAGACCGCCTCCACAATGAAGGCATGCCCATCCCATTCCGATGGGACTCGCGCAGCATATTGAGTTGCTGTGGTACTGAAGGTCGATTGGACTCCGAGAAGGAATTGTCCCTTCCCAACTGGATTGAGACTTCTGGGGTCAGGACCCTCAAAGTCGTCAAACTTGCGCAGTCCCCCGGCCAGCACGGTGAGTTGCTCTCTGGTGAGAGACGACACAGGCTGGCGTGAGTCAAGAGATATGAACTCTAGCAGCCTTGCTGCTGTCTTTTCACCGACCTTCTGAAATGAATCGACCAGCCACTCCCGTAGGCCTCTGGACATGGCGTCTGAAGAGAGCCTTCTCAGCAGCTCAAGGTCAGCCGATCTCGGATGAGGCTTTGTTTCGATCGGATTTCGCGGGAGTTCCTGGGATACTCCTCCAAAGGACTCCTTTTCTCCATTGATGGAGAGACTTATCCGAGCATACGGTGTGCTCACCGAAGTCAGGCGGAGATACTCGATAATCCGCTCCCTAGCTCTCTTTGTGTCCCCCTTGATGCTGAGAGAGACCGTTGTTCCGGCACTGCCGCGACGCAGACGTCGAGTTGCCTTAACTACTGGTGCATTATTCTTCACGTCGATGAGAAGTGTGAACTCCGTTCCTCCATCTTCCTCAGTCTGAGTGTGAACCACTACTGGCAAGTCTGTTGTGACTTGGCCATAGAGTACTGCCATGGTCACTCCGAGACCGAAGGCGCCTCGCTTCTGCCGCTGACGATACTTACTCCCATATAGGACCCGTGTGAACGCTTCCGGTGCATATTCCACAGGAACTCCAAGGCCGTTGTCCGATACCGAAACATGACAGACTTCTGGATCAAGCGAACTGATGGTGATGTCGACAAGCGGCGACCTCAGCGCTTCTTCGCAGGAGTCTAGGCTGTTCTCGACTAGTTCGCGGACTGTCGAGTAGACAGCCTGTGTGCTGTTCCCAAAGCCTGCCATCTGCCGGTTCCTGTAGAAGAACTCAGCTACAGAGATGCTCTCGAATGCTGGCTCACGCTCGACCTTTTGACCCATGGTACTCAGAAATAGGGTGAATTGCTGGGGTTATTAGTGAGCGTATTACTCAGAGGTCAGTTGGCTCCCACAGCTCAGCTCTCTGCCTGTTCATCTCTCTACGCATTCGCTCCAGTTGAGAGTAGACTGCACCATGTGGAGCTCCCTTGACTAGCATGTCCACCGCTCGCTGTGCGTAGTCAAGTCCAGGATCAGACCCAATGAGTGATACAGTCTTACCGTAGACTGACAGCTTGGTCTCCGTAATCTGCTCAATCAAGCGCCGAGTGCGTCCATTCTCCCCGATGATTCGTCCTGCCACACGTTTCAGTTGAGTAGGCGAAGTGCCGACAGACTCTCGAAGGGAAATCACGACTAGTCTCGTGTCATCATCGACAAGAGCGAATGCATTCTTTGGACTGAAGCCCCTTGCCATGGCACGGACAATGTCTCTCGCCTTCCAGGCCAAGACGGGGTCTTCTGTGTCCACTGACCTTATGATAGTCACTATGCCAGTGGAGTCAACATCAATCTTGACGTTGGTGAGCTCTTCTATCCTCTTCCTTACACGGCCGTTGCGTCCAACGATTACTCCGATTCGCTCGGAAGGGACTTTGATTGTTTCGTGATACTGCATTCTTCTCATTCACCGTTTCCGATGATGTGTCTGGTTATTTCTACAGGGTCCTCGGATTCCACTCCCAGTTTTGAGAAGTGGTTGATTATGTTTTGGATATCGCGATGAAGGTACCTCTTGGCTGCAGGATGCGCTTTCAGCACCCCCTGAGAGACATCTATGAAGACGGGCTCGTTGTGCCAAAGGATGTTGTATTCACTAAGATCCGCGTGTACAAGACCGGCCTCCCGGTACCCTTTCTCAACCATGCTGATGATGTCGTCAAAGACGTCTACCGGATTCTCGATTCTAGAATTCTTGAGAAGGGGAGCTGGCAAGCTTTCCTTCTGGTCCCCGATAAACTCCATGACAAGAACATTGCGCTCAATGTCTAGGGGCTTGGGAACCCTGACACCCGCTTCATGGTATCGTGTGAGATTCTTGAATTCCTTCATGGCCCACTGCGGAATTAGCACTCTGCTGCGACGGCCAACACGCTTGAACCGAGGGTCGCCAACAATGTACTCCAGCATATAGTCGGTTTCGGCTGTGGAGATTCTATAGATCTTGACAGCGACTGACTTCCCATCGGCATCGACACCTCGATAGACATTCGCCTCTTTGCCAGTGCTAATGGCCCCGTGTAGAGCTTGGATCGTGCCGCGATTCAGTAGTTTGTAGAGGCACTTGAGTGTCGGAGGGTCGATGACACCCTCGACTACCTTGAACTCGTCTGTGTCCTTAATCCGCTTCATCTTTCGACGATCAAGTTCGGACAGGAGCCGCTCGTGTTCCTTATCGACTCTCTTCAAGGCGGACCCTCACCCACGTAGTGCTGGATTGCACTGGTAGTATTCGTCAGTTTGCAGAAAAGGATTGGCGCTAGAACATCTTGAGAAGTCCTTTCTTCTCAAGCCAATCGAGCTCATTACCACGATATCTGTAGACAACGTCACACTTGTCCTCACTCTGGAAGTCCCAAGGTACAATGATTACGGTGTCTCCTACTCTCATCCAGACGCGCTTCTTCATCCTGCCGGGGATTCTTCCGATGCGGATGTTACCATCCTCGCACCTGACCCGAACTCTGTCGAAACCGAGCATCTGTACTATGACACCAAACATCTCCCCATCTCTGGGATTGGGAGTCCTCACTCGGACTGGTTCAGCAGGACTGGTATCCTGACCTCTGCGGCCACCTTTTCTACTAGACAAAAAATGCCTCCAATGGTGATGATGGACTCCGGTAGTCCATCTGACGAGTTTTCAACAGACGGGGCGCATTTAAGCGTACCGAAATAAGGGCAATAGAAGCCTCTTCACGCTCAGTCCGAGGGGGCACTTGGAAGAATGTAGAGCTGATCATCAAGCTCTATTCCATACACGGTGTCCCCGGTTGAGAACTCGAAGTCCAGTGACGCTTCGTCTACCTCGATGGTCTCGTATGTCTTTGAGTCCATCAATTGCACAGGCTTCCCGAATGCATGCGTCACTATCATGAATGCTCGCTTGTCTGACTCCTCGGTGAGGTACTCGAGTGTCCGCCACTTGACGCTCTTCTGGTTCATTGTGAACCGAGATCGTGCTCGTAGGTCGAAGCAGGTGAGCCCGCCATTCGACATTGCGATGACCTGACATGGGTTTCCCGCAACAGACACAAAGTCACCAGTGGTGAAGCGAGGGAGTCTGACAAGAATGGTCACTCGGTACTTTTCCTTCCCCCCTTTGTCCTGCCCAACGAGCTTGAAGTTCTCTTTTCGCTCAGCCAAGTACTGTGACTCAAGTTCTGCAGCAAGACTCCTTGCCAAGTGCTCAGAGCCTACGTAGAAATCCATACCGTACTGGTCTGTGCTCGTGCTCGTCACGAAGGCCTTTGAATCAGACTCGTATTGCGACACAGTCATGTCGGTGACTATTGCTGCTATCTCGGATTCCTCTCCCTCAGTGAGCCCCCTCCCATCTGCGCGCACTTGGAGAATCGCTTCGTGATATCCTCCGCTCGCCATTCCGCAGGTATCGCACGTTGAGTAGGACTGACGAATCTCGATGTCGTAGTCCTCATGGTGTCTAGGAAGAGAGGGATGACTGCTTCCTTCGATGTGCAATCTCATGTGAAGTACCCGATCAAGTCGGTTCAGTTCTTCGAGGGAGAGCTCCACATCCTTAGACGTGGTCTTCACTTCTCTGCTGAGCAAGTCCCATAGCTGATACTCTAGGACCTCCTCCTCTCCTGAGAGAGATGTGGGAATTCGCTTCCACCCTCCCGGAACTCTGATGGCCCCACATCTCTTGCAGGTCTCAATGGAAACCATGCGAGGAACTCCTGCAAGAGGATGCTCTTTGGCATAGCATCTGCCGCAGAGTCCATCTAGGACAGAGTCCTCTCCACAGAGATAACAGGGAGCCTTCATCGAAATCGCCACCTCTAACCAACGCTCTGCTTTTAAAATCTGGACTATTGTGGTAGATTTGGGGCTGAACACAAGACTTTTTCTGGCCCCCACATGAAGCCTAAGTCATGCCTCGGAGAAAGAGAAGGCGACTTGTGACACGAGAACCCCACATCTCGGTCTTCAAGCCTGCAGGCATCCCTGCAAAAGACCTAGAGGAGATTCTCATAACAATTGACGAGTACGAGGCAGTGCGCATGGCTGATTTCGAGGGGCTCAGCCAGAGAGATGCCAGCGCAGCAATGCAGGTCAGCCAGCCCACATTCAACCGAATCTTGTCCTCAGCACGCAGCAAGATTGCCAGAGGAATTGTGTTGGGCAGCGTCCTTCGAATCGAGGGAGGAAGGTATATCCTTGCTGATGGTACAGGCGTCCTCGAGTGCCTCGACTGTGGAGCTTCGGTTGACATGTCGGCAGATGACAAGAGCACGTGCGGCAAGTGTGGCTCTACGAAACTTCGATGGCTCAGATGGAAATCCGACGAAACATAAGGTGACGACCAATTGGCAATTGAGAGAATAGCAGTTACAGCAGAGGTTGACAACGGGCTTGATAGCCCGATAAGCGGACACTTCGGTCATTGTAGGGCCTTCATCGTGTCGACTGTTGAGAATGGTGAGATTGTGAATGTTGAGACAATCTACAATGGCGGACACACAAGTTGTGCTCAACCTGTGAACCTTCTAGCAGAGAACGGTGTGAATGTCCTGATAACCCTCGGTATGGGTGGAAGACCATTCATGGCGGCTCAGCAAGTTGGCCTGAAGGTGATAAGAGGAAGAGCGGGCACTGTGAGAGAAGCTGTTGAAATGTACATAGAGGGATCTGCGCAGCCTATGGGTGCAGAGGGCCTATGCGGTGGCGGAAGAGCTCACCATTGACTTGCCCTAGAGCTTAACCCATTGCGCGTGTGGATGCCCTTCAATGTATAGAACGGCCTGCTCATTGACGAATCCTGCGCGGATGGCGGCATCGACAGACCTCTTCCCGACCATATTGGCGATTGTTGCTCGAGAGAGATGCTCAATGCAGGTCTTCAGGTCGACAAGATCGCCTCCGTAGAAGTCCTCGCTTACCTTGAACTTGACTTCACCATGGCTCAGCGTCTGTCCTAGAAGCGCCTTGTCACACATTGCTACAATGTAGTGCTCGAAGTTCTCACGGACTTTGAGATAGACTTGGGTCATTGCGAAGGAAGCCCCCAACTAGACAGGTCTGATAGAAGTACGAGCGCCACAAGCGCTGCAGCGAAGATAATATGCACCGGAGTCTTTGATTATGTCTGTGTCAGGGCGAGTACAGACTGGACATATGACGTACGATTCGATGTACTTGTCGATCACCTCGGAGAGTGCCTGCTCAGTGAATTTCCCGTTGAACAGGGCGTTGCTACCCTCGACGTTCCCTGCGGTACCGAGCTGGCCAGAAACGAACTTCAGAACCTCCTTCCCAGGACGGTTAAGTGCGTTGATGACATCTTGGAAGTTCTGCCAAATGCTTCGGTTCCCCTGGACCATCAGCTGAACCTTGGGCACTCTGAAACGTTCTCCTGACCGCTTGAATGCATCCTCAGGTACTTGTGATCGTGCGCGATCCAGGAGGTTGTCATAGTCGTCCATACTTGTTTGTCCCTCAACTACGCTATTGAAGGTATTGATGCAGATGTCATGGCTTCAGTCATCAAGGGCTCTATACCTGGCAGCAGATACCTCGATTATGGCATCATCTGCATAGAGACTGAACACCTTCTCTTGAATCTCCTTTGACTCAAGACCCTTCTTCTCGAAGTGGGCCACTATGTCTTTCATGTGGACTCCTTCGGGCTGAGCCTTCTCACGAATGAAGCCAAGAATCTCCCCAGTTATGCCACCGATAGTCGGGCGTCCCTTGGACTTCGGAGCGGATTCACTGTAGTCGGCCTCCAAGGATTCCTGTTGGTATGGAGAGGTTTCAGGAAGCACCACGCCAGTCCTCTTCAGGATGGTTTCATACCTTTCGAGTAGATGAAGGCTCATGACGTTGGGGTCGCTGATCTCCCTTACAAGCTCTGGGTCAATGTGGATCTCTTCACCGTATTTCTCAACCTTGCCCACGACAAGCACCAACGCACCATCCTGACCACTCTTCAGCAAGTTCGAGCCACGTTCGCCCCATGCTTTCAGTCGAATCGCTCCCGAACCATCGTCCACTGTGATAGTCTCGTATCTCTGCTTGTCACCCTCGGCCTCTCTGATGAAATGCTCAGTGATGAGGCCAACTATGACAACTCGCCTCATCTCCACTCCGTGAGGCGAGAGGATTCGCTTTCCTCCATCCTCGAGGAACTCGCCCTCTACAATATCGGAAACAGACGCTCGGATGGCTATTTGTCGTGGTTGCCATGATTGCACGGATGAATCACCAGACCTCTACATCTTGTCGCGACAATGGTATATATCAATCTCGCAACCTGGTGTTCACCAGCTCGACAAACTCGTTAAGACTGTTACTCCCGGACCTGCTAGAAGAAGTCGGTGAGTGAACTCTGTTCTGTCGAACCCCGTATCTCCTCTAGAGCTGCCTCAAGTCGTTCAAGTGACCGCTGGACCCTATTCTCGCCGAAGTCATGTTCCTCACACAGAATCGCGTGAATCTTCTCAGGATTATGCTTCTTCCAGGCGAGTGGTACGAGCTCTGACTCTGGAGGATTCAGAAAGATGTCTCGGATTTCTCTGTAGGGGAAGTCGAACGGACCCTTGGAAGGCTCCAAGGCTTCTAGGTTCCCGTGCTTCTTGACGAGCTTCAGTGCGGTCTTCGGGCCAACGCCCTTGACTCCTTCATTGTAATCTGTTCCCACCAAGATGGCCACATCTATCAGCTGCTCCCTGCTTATCCCGAGAGCTCGTAGATTGAGGTCCAGCTCAATCAACTCGGGTTCGATGGTCCTGTATCCGCCAGATCTGGTTGACCTCCTCCTTCCTGAAACTGACAGATTTCGAATCATACGGGGACAGTTGTAAAGCAGAGAGTCATTGTCCTGACTGGCACTGGCCCAGACATCACCAGCCCTGGCCATCTGTGCAGCCATGGCTTCACCCTCCGAAGGAGCCTGGATTGTGGGAATCCCTAAGGCCTCCAACAGCTCTTTGCTCTCCTCAATCATCTCGGTTGTAAGCCGCGAGCTCGCCTGTGCGGCCTTGCGTGCGTCATCGATTCGGCCCTCTTCCTTGGCAGTCTGCCACTCCTGATAGGCTTCTTCTCTAGCTTCCCTCCGCCTGGCCACTTCCTCCGCCTTGAGTTGCGGAGCTTCTCCATCAAAGACATAGGCGGGGTAAATACCCTGCTCCAAGAGGTTCAACGTACGGTAGAAGAGCCCACTGAGATGGCTTGTGACTCGCTTCTTTGAGTCCATCAGAGGAGTCCCGTCGGGCTGACGAATCGAGGCCAAGAAGGCATAGATTGTGTTGAAAGCATCAATGGCTATCTTCCTCCCAGATAGCTCACGCAATGAGATCACCTTGGCCTCCACGATATCTCCAAGCTTGGTACCCATGGTTCAGCACCCCTTTGGGCCCCAAATGGGTTTTGGACCCCTAAGAAGCTCCAAGTGTCTACTACACTTCGACAGGTTTATAATGATTCGCCAACTCGCCCCAAAAAACGGTGCCGAAGGTACCGCTACTGACCGATTCTGGTGATTATTTGGCAGCGATAAAAGCGACAAGGTGCACTTCATGCCATGCGTCAGTGTCACCTCAGGAGAGCAGCGTGAAGTTCAGATGTCCATCCTGTGGTGAGTTCACAATCTGGCGCTGCGAATCGTGCAGGAGATTCTCCAACAGATACACCTGCCCCAACTGTGGCTTCGAGGGACCATAATCGGAATACGGAGAACGACATCGATGGCTAGAGTGATAATGACACTGCGCGTCATGCCAGAGGACGTTGACATTGACCTCGACCAGCTCTTGGAGGACATCAAGGCAGTCATCCCGGAGGGAACAGATCTGAGAGCCGTTGAGAAGCAACCTGTTGCTTTTGGGCTTCAGGCACTCAGGATGAACTTCGCAAGAGACGAGTCCATGGGCGGCACCGACGACATCGAGAAGGCCATCAGCTCCGTGGAAGGTGTCGCACAAGTCGAAGTCGAGATTGTCTCGAGAATGTGAAACAGCAGTATTCTGTCCATTCAGGGACATTTTATCAGGTTTCTAATAGCGGGTTATATTGAGTCCTAAGGAAATATTCAATAACGGATAAAAGACGGAGTCTGATGATTGATGGCATTCCGTCCGATTTCTGGCGTCACATAAGTTCTGGAGGATGCTTCTAAACAGTGGTCGAGATTGTTCTTAAGGTTGCAGAGGCTGAGCATCGAGATATCGGTAGGTTCATTGTTAGAATCGATGCCGTTTCCATGGAGAAGCTGGGTGTCAGGACTGGAGACATCATCCAGATCAAGGGGAAGCGGGTTACTGCGGCCATAGCTTGGCCTGCATATCAAGGTGATAAGGGTCGAGAGATCATTCGAATGGATGGGCGAATCAGAAGGAATGCAGGGGTGAGCCTAAGTGAGAAGGTCACGGTATCAAAGGCAAATGAGGAGCCTGCGAAGAGTGTCACACTGGCGCCCACTTCAGTTCCAATACGACCGGAGCCACGCTTCGAGGAGTTCGTGAAGCGAAAACTGCTGAACTGCCCAGTGACAACTCAGGACACGGTGTTCATCCCTATCTTGGGGCGGGCGATACCGTTCAAAGTAACAGGTATCAAGCCTTCAGGGACTGTTGTTGTCCACAACTCAACGGTGCTAGCCATCGCTGAGAAGCCGACCGGAGACATTGTTGGCACCGCACAGGTCACCTACGAAGAGATTGGTGGTCTTGCTGATGAGATTCAGCGGATTAGAGAGATGGTCGAGCTGCCAATGCGACATCCTGAGATCTTCAAGAGGCTAGGAATTGATCCGCCTCGTGGACTCATACTTCACGGTCCGCCAGGAACAGGAAAGACCCTCTTGGCCAAGGCAGTAGCAGGAGAATCCGAAGCAAACTTCGTGCACATCAACGGCCCAGAAATCATGTCGAAGTTCTATGGCGAGTCAGAGCAAAAGCTAAGGAAGATCTTCGAAGACGCGGAAGAGAATGCTCCAAGCATCATCTTCATCGACGAGCTTGATGCGATTGCGCCAAAGCGTGAGGATGTTCAAGGAGAGGTCGAGAGGCGAGTTGTGGCTCAGCTCTTGGCAACCATGGATGGTCTAAAGGCAAGAGGGCAGGTTGTGGTGATTGGTGCAACCAACCGCGTCAATGCCCTAGACCCAGCCTTGAGAAGGCCAGGCAGATTCGACAGAGAGATAGAGATTGGAGTACCAGACGAGATTGGTAGACTGGAGGTAATTCATATCCACTCAAGAGGAATGCCGCTCACTGCAGAAGGCCCAAATGCCGTTGACCTGCAGCAGCTTGCCAAGACTACTCATGGCTTCGTTGGTGCAGATCTTCAGGCCCTGTGTAGAGAGGCCGCTATGAAGGCGCTTCGAAGGTACCTGCCTCAAATCAATCTAGAAGATGAAGAGATACCGCAGGATGTCCTCGACATACTAGAGGTTCACAATGGCGATTTCCTCGAGGCTCTGAAGGAGATTCAGCCTTCAGCCGTGCGTGAGGTGTTTGTAGAGGTTCCGAATGTGAGATGGAGCGATATCGGCGGACTGGATGATGTCAAACAGGAACTCGTGGAAGTTGTCGAGTGGCCTCTGAAGCGACCTGAATCATTTAGTAGGATTGGGATTACGCCACCGAAGGGCGTTCTCATCTTTGGTCCACCCGGTTGTGGCAAAACACTCCTTGCCAGGGCAGTCGCCACAGAGAGCGAAGCCAACTTCATCAGCGTGAAGGGACCAGAACTCATCTCGAAGTGGGTGGGAGAGAGCGAGAAGGCGGTCAGAGAGGTCTTCCGAAAGGCCAGGACTGCTGCACCTTCAATCATCTTCTTCGACGAGATTGATGCCATTGCGCCCGCAAGAGGTGGTGGAGGATCAAGCGACTTCCATCATACTGAGAGAGTAATCAGTCAGTTGCTCACCGAGATGGACGGCCTTGAGTCCATGAAGGACATAGTCGTAATTGCGGCAACAAACAGACCGGAGTCTATTGACAAGGCTCTGCTGCGAACAGGCCGTTTTGACCGGTTTGTGTACGTCAACGCTCCAGATGCGGCGAGCAGAAAGGCCATCTTCGAGATATACACTCAAGACATGCCCATTGATGATGATGTCGACCTAGCCCGATTGGTGGAGCTGACAGAACACTATGTGGGCGGCGACATAGAAGCCCTGTGTAGAGAGGCCGGAATGCGTGCCCTACGTGAGGACACTGAGATCGAGAAGGTGTCGTGGAGGCACTTCGAGCAGGCCCTCAAGGGAGTACACTCATCAGTAACCAAGGAAATGCTGGACAGGTACAGCAAGCTGGACCAGGTTCTCCGCAGAAGCACCGAGGCAGACGCTGCAACACTCGCACACTATGGATGAAGAAGGTGATAGTAGATTGGCACCCTGGAACGCACTCCCTCTCACCAACTTGGTGGTTCAAATCGTTAGAAAAAGACACGGCGTCATTTTGGATGACGAGCTAATCAGAGCTCTCAAGAAGGAGCTGGGCACAGAGCCGAGTGATGCTGAACTCAATTCTGCACTTCTTCAACTGGAAATCAACGGTCTTGTACATGTCAGCCAGATTACGAAGACGAAGCGGAGAATTGAAGTAATCACTGAAGATAGCGAGTTCCTCGCCGTTGATGAGGACTAGAGGACCCTGAAAAGGGTGAAGTCTGTGACCCGAAGAACTGTGCTCGCAGCAGGGAAGTTCGACATTCTCCACTTAGGCCATTTGGCATACCTAGAGCAAGCCAAAGAGCTTGCAGGGGAGGATGGCGAGCTTGTTGTAGTCATCGCTCTAGACAAGACCATAGAGCGAGAAAGAGGAGCACCTCCCGTCTTCCCGCAGGAGCAGAGGAAACGTCTGGTCGAATCCCTCTGGATGGTTGACAGAGCAGTGATTGGACTCGATACTGAGGATCACTCAGAGATTGTCATGATGATCAGACCGGACGTGATAGCCCTCGGATATGACCAGATCACAGACACAGATAGATTGGGGCAGGCGATTGCTCAGAGGGGGCTCAAGACACGTATAGTGAGGTTCGGGAAGATGACAGCAGATGGCCTCTGCTCTTCGACCCAAATCAGAGAACGCATTCTGAAGTTCTATAGAGAGAACGGGCGTGCAAAGTGACTATATGATGAGTTCTCCACTCATCTCTGCGGCACGTTTCTCCGCAGCCTTCTCATCTAGACGTGACCTCCTTGAGAAGACCCATTTCCAGATGACAAAGGCCACTCCGGTCAGCAAGACCAAGAGGAACAGACCTCCTATCGTCCATAAGCCATACGGGAAGTGCTCCATGAACTGAGGAAGTGGGTTAGCCCAGAAGTACGGCCAGTTGGCAAGTAGACCCAGCATGTAGAGGAGCCCTATGAGCGTGACTTGCTGTAGATAGCCCCTGGCCCTTTCATCCCGGTCGTATAGCACAACAAGTGGAGCTAACCAGTAGAGATACCACGGCATCACCCAGCGGAAGACAAAGAGTATCCCGGGTAGGAGATACAGGTAGAATGGTCTCAGGGTGAGCAGCTTCATACGGAATGACTTGCCCTCAAACTCTCTCCTCTCGGGTATGTAGGTCTTGATTGTGGACAGCATAAAGAACGCGTAGATTGTGAGAGGAATCAGGGCGGGAGGCCACGGATACGTGGAAACCACCACATTGTCTACAAGTTCAGGTGTGGAAAAGGCAAGCCCAGGATAGAGTGGGTTGACGATGTACGAGCTGTAGCTCGAGAGATTGAAGAGATGAGAGATCAATGATCCGAAGTCAGCCCCAAAGAAGACTGGAACCACAGTCATCAGAAGGGAGAGGATGAACCACACAGAAGAGAGTGGACTCGCCAGAAACATAAGAGGAAAGGCAACCGCTGTGTACAGCTTCGTCTGCACCGATAGACCGAGGGTGAACATCGCCTTCCCGTTCTGATTCTCCCTCCACAGGACAAGTGACATCAGGAGCAGGCAATCGACGATTGGTTCAAGCTTGCCACCGCCGGCAGACATCAAGAGACCATACGTGAAGTAACCGGCAAAGAAGAAACGAGCCCAGTTGGCCTTGTGCAACTTTTCCCGAAGTAGAATCGCGATTAGAACCAGATTCAGATTGAACACGAGAACAAGAAGGAAGTTGAGCCACATGGGTTGAAGGCCACCGGTACCTGGATACAGCCATGTGGCTATGGCAAAGAAGATCAGGCCGAAGACAGGATACTCGTAGTTCACATTCTCCAAGTATTCTGGAAGGACATGATTCCCGTCATTGTAGCCCCACTCTGGTGGAAGGGCCTCTGCTAGCTCTCGGTCACTCATAGTGTAGATACTGAATCCGTAGATCCAGAAGGCCTCCCCATACATCTCGTTTCTGTTTCTGTCACGCTGGATGACCATTGCGTCACAGATTGGTATCGCAATCAGGGAAATCATGAGGCTGAGTACCAGGTACTTCCTGAACTCGTAGATGCCCAGACTGATTGCAGACAGCATATGGAGGTCGCCTCAGACGGTCTGCCTTCATGGTCGTAATAACCTTTCCTAGGCGCTTCGGAGGCAGTACGGCAAGCGTAATATACGACAATCAATCCTCGGCACTCCCAATCATCACGTTTGTATGGAGGTACACCACATGGTTGACCAGAGTCCCAAGAGCAGAGTCTACGCAATGCTAGCAGGGCTTGTTGTTCCTCTTACCGCTCTGCTCTTTGAATGGAGTTGGGAGAGCTTCGCATCACCGTATCTGGCGACCGGTCTCTCCTATGTCCTCAGGTCCCTCGGCCTATTCCTGCTGATCTTGATAGTCATCAGAACGGTGTTCAGAATCGTTCCAGAGTACAAGCGAAGTGGCATGCTCCTCGTGGGACTAGTGTGGGTGATTCTGTTCGTGCTCTATGATGTGCAGCACCAGTGGCTCCTGTTTGGCAACAGCCTTGCTGTAGCAATAGGGGACTACAACTTGTTTGTTGGAGGGCTTCGAGGGCTCTCTCTTCTCGCGGTTCTCTTTGGTCCCTTCTTCTTCGTGAGGACTCCCGTGGGAGACCCCGACCTACTGAGCATGCCCATAGGGAAGATGGCAACTATTGGCCTCCTGCCGTCAGGTCTCAAAAGAGCTGACTACCGTCGCCGGGGTGCAACGATCGGGGAGGGTGTCAACATCGGACCACTCTCTATTCTCGACTGCAAGAAGATTGTCATTGGCGACCACGTGGACATAGGAATGGCCTGTATGATTCGTGCCAACGAGCTAACAATAGGGAAGTACTCCAAGCTGGGCATGCTTGTCATCATCGATACACACAAGGTCGTTCTTGGAGAGGAGGTCACCATCCAAGAACAGGTC
>JAEOUG010000155.1 GCA_016839445.1 Candidatus Thorarchaeota archaeon | reverse complement strand
TTGCGACACGGATGTTCTCGATATCCTTCTTCACGACATTCAGTCCGCCAAGCACTCCAGCCAGCACGACTGTTGCAGTACCTTGAGCGTCATCATGCCATACTGGGATATTGACATCCTTGCTGTTCCTCAGTTCCTCCAGCACCCTGTAGCACTTGGGCTTGGAGATGTCCTCGAGGTTGATGCCTCCGAAGGAGGGCTGTAGGAGCTTCACAAACTCGATGATCTTGTCGGGGTCCTTGGTGTCCACACAGATAGGCCATGCGTCTACGCCGCCGAGGTACTTGAACAGAATGGCCTTACCTTCCATGACAGGCCCGGCCGCGAGAGGGCCGATGTCACCCAGTCCAAGCACGCGGGTTCCGTCGCTGACGACTGCAACCATGTTCCCCTTGTTGAGATGTTCATATGCCATCTCTGGGTTCTCTTTGATGTCCAGGCATGGCTTGGCCACGCCAGGAGTGTACCATATAGCGAAGTCTGAGAAGTCACGTACAGGGGCCTTGCCTATACTCTGGATCTTGCCCTTGTAGAATGGATGCATCACCATGGCATCCTTGCCTGGCTTCTCGGCCTTCTTCTTCAACTCTTCCACGGAGAGTTTCTCTTCAGGCATTACGATGTAGCTCCTATGACGGCTGAGACCGACCCACACATGGGTCGACTTGCGAGAGCCGCCAAATCTAGGCATGATAAAAGTGTATCTTCTTAGGACAAAGCCAGAGTCGCACTTGCACTTCACGGAGTTCGCCGCTTCATTGCGTAAGCCGCGGCGAGCACTAGTGCCACAGCGGGTATCCCAACCACGATGAGTAGCGTTCCTGCGTCAAGTCCTGATGCATCTATTACTGCATCGAGGATGTATTCGCCGAACATGTAGGGATTGTAGTCGGTGTCGCTGAGGCCGTAGCCTGAGGTGAAACCCGCTACAATGTCGTACTCGGGACACACGAAGACGTATTGCCCGTAGAGCCCTGCTGTGTAGTACGAGTTCAGATGGGGGGCGGTGTGCCACTGGAATCCGTAGCCGTGAGTAGCAGACAACAGACTCACCGTCTGTGACGACTCATTGACCCAGGAGCCAGACACGATCTGCTCACCATCCCAGGTGCCGTTGTTCAGGAAGAGAAATCCGAGCTTCACCATGTCCATCGGCCTCAGCTGCAGGTCCCATGCCCCAAAGGTGACGCCCTTTGCGTCTGATGGCCAATAGTACGCCTGAATGCCAAGAGGGTCAAAGAGGTACTGCTCTGCGAATTCTGAGGTCTGCATCCCTGTGGTCTCCTGAATGATCCCTGAGAGAACATGACTCGCCCCTGAATTGTAGTGAAATACCTCATCCGGTTCATATTCCATTGGCCTATCAAGGACATACTGAACCCCTCCACTTGAGTTGTAGTTCACTTGGTAGACATCGTTCTCAGGAGAGCTGAAGGGTGCACTGGTCTCATCCCACGGTAGGCCTGACCTCATCGTAAGGAGGTCCCTAACAGTCATGCGTTCCTTTCTTTCATCCATGTGAGCAAAGGTCCTGTCAGGGAAGAAGGAGAGAACTGGCTGGCTGATATTGTCGATATATCCCAGACGAAGGGCAATGCCAATCAGGCAAGATGTGAAGCTCTTGGTTGTGCTGTACAGGTAGTGTGTGCCATTGTAAGACATTGTCCTGCTTTGGCCCTGGTATGGGAAGGGGTACTCCTCCAGGACAACATATCCATTCCTGATGACAACAACAGAGTGGACATCCAATGCCTCGCCGTAGATGAAGTCCATCATGTCCTGAAGTCGGGCTGCGCTCATCCCCTGTTCTGCCGGAGTTGAGTTTCTCCATTCGGTTGTGGGCCAGTAGTCGCGGACGACCGCGTTAATCCTCTGCGTGGCAACTTCTCCCGCTCCTGTTCCAGCCATAGGCATGCTCAGGATGATCAGTGTCAGTCCAACACACAATAGAAGGTTACTTCGTCTACTGGTCAAGATCCTCGGGTCTCCGATTGCGGAGAGTTGCATTCTCGCCGATATAACTGGAACCAAGACCGCAAGGTGTCAGAGAGGAGGACTCTTAGCCTTGCTTTCATTCGAACCAGTATGAACAGCAGAATAGGTGACGATTACCTCTCATCAACGAAGTATCAGAGAGGCCGACTTCCGGGTCATCGGCTTGATTGGTCGACAAAACCGCCCGTCTACAAGCAGTACCCCGACGCGAAGCCTACTAGTCTACCTGTGCCACGGATCGAGGACGGGTCTGGTATTTGGTCAGTTCTGGCTAGACGTAGGAGCGTGAGGGCTTACACCCAGGAGAGCATAACATTGTCCGAACTATCTCAGTTGCTCTGGGCTACTCAAGGCATCACAGCTGACGTTGCTGGGCATCAGCTGAGGACTGCCCCGTCCGCTGGAGCGCTTTACCCAATTGAGACCTATCTCTCAGTGAACAGGGTCGATGATCTTCAAGCAGGGCTGTATCACTATAGAGTCGACAAACACCAGCTAGAGCTTCTCAAGGAAGGGGACTTCTCAGGAGATGTGCGGAGAGGGGCCTTGGACCAGGCAATGGTGGAACGCGCTGCCGTGGTCTTCATCCAGAGTGCGCTGTTCTTCAGGTCAAAGTGGAAGTATCTCCAGCGTGCATACAGGTATGTGTTCCTGGATGCCGGCCACATAGCACAGAACCTCTCCCTCGCGGCGGAGGCTCTTGGTCTTGGTAGTTGTCAGATCGGTGCAATCTACGACGATGAGATGAACACCCTCCTCGGGCTTGACGGCGTGGAAGAGAGCGTCATCTACATGAGCAGTGTTGGTCGACCTGCGCGTGAAAGGTCCTAGAGCTTCAATCCCCAGAACGAGACAAGCTGGTCTGCGTGCTTCGAGGATCTGACCTTGTCAACACCCTCGTCACCGCCGAATATGCCTTCAATCTTGCCATCTTCGTCAATCAGGAACGTCACTCGCTTCACGCCTAGGAGTTCTTTGCCCAGTATACGGATGGGTTTGTAGACATCGTAGAGCTTGGCAATAGCGTACTCCTCGTCCATGAGTAGGGCGAAGGGCAATTCGTTGTTCCTCTTGAACTTCTTGTGCGAGGCCTCATCACCGCCCGAGATTCCGTAGATGGGAATGCCCGACCCTTCAAACAACGTGTAGCTGTCCCTCAGCGAACACGCCTCCATAGTACATCCTACGCTGTTGTCCGCAGGATAGAAGAACAGGACTAGCTTAGAACCGCGATGGTCATTCAGGTTGAATCGATTGCCTGATTCATCAATGGTCTCGAAGTCCGGAGCCTTGTCTCCAATCTTCAGCATTGGTGAGTCTCCTAGATCTTCAGATTCC
>JAEOUG010000154.1 GCA_016839445.1 Candidatus Thorarchaeota archaeon | reverse complement strand
GACGATTGATGTCGAGAGCGCACAAAGGGTGTATGATGTCAAGAGGACGAAGTACGATAGGGAGCCCCTGTCTGCGTACCACGAGCTGTTCAGACTACAGAAGGAGGCAAGGAGAGCTCTCCCACGCGTGACAATCCCGACTCTAATCCTGCAAGGTACCGAGGATAAGACGATATCACCGGAGAACGGGCAGTTGGCCTTCGAAGGCATCTCCTCAGAAGAGAAACAGCTGCACATGATCGAGAATGCAGAGCATGTAATCACCTGCCATTATACTCGCCATGAAGCATACCGAATCCTGAATGAATTCCTCACCGAAGTCATAGGTATCTAGCTAGATTCCTCTAACGACCTCTATACAGAGAGCCGAATCGTCTGTTATGATCCCGGTCACACCCATTCTCGCCAACAGCTCCATCAGAGACCTATCATTCACAGTCCAAGGATAGATCTCAAGGGCGTTCTCCTGTGCAGCGAGCACGAGATTGGAGTCCACCAACTCGTGATGAGGATTGATAGCATTGGCTGAGAGGCCCAAGGCATAAGAGACCGGATTCTCGAGCCTATGACTGAAGAGTACTGCTGTCTTTATGGACTCGCTCTCCGAACGGACGGAGAGAAGTGCCTCATGAAGGAATGAAGATACAATCACTTCAGAGGTCATCTCCAGCTCTGACAGCAGCCGACACACAGCAGACTCAATATCCAGCCCTTTCAGCTCGATATTGACCTGCGCCCTGCCTTTTGCCAGCTCCAGAGCCTCTCTCAACAGGGGTATTCTTTGCCCCTCGCCGGCGTCGAGCTCAAGAAGCTCAGCAAGAGTCATCTCTGAAACAAGGCCGGCCCCATCAGTGGTTCTGCTCACATCATAGTCATGAATGCAGACAAGCTGATTGTCAAGCGTTTCATGAACATCCAACTCGAACATCTGGGCTCCGAGCTGTATTGCCTCTTCGAACGCCAGCAGTGTATTCTCGGGGGCCCTGTCAGATGCCCCACGATGTGCGACAACTATGGTCCCTACCAAGACACCTCGCTCCGGATTGGAGTAAGCCTAGTCATCTGGCCTAGCAAGCCCGGTACCTCCACACCTGGGGCAAGTCTCGCCTTCCACCTTCCCTGATCCATTGCAGTAGTAGCATTCCTCACGGGGCGGGTCAAGCGTCTTGTCAACTCCCTTCGCGAAGGCAACTCCGATTCCGATGAGCACGACGGAACCGAACATCGAGAGAAGAGAAAGAATGTAGTTCAAGGGAAGCAGAACGAAAAGCGATATGATGAATGCAAAAGCTCCTATGATGACCAACACGGGTCCTGATTTGTTCCGCTCCATGTCTGGCACCGAGGGTCGTGCTGAGTCATGGTTCCTATATAGGTTGTGGCATGAGGAGGAAACCACCCCAAGAGATAATAGACGATGGTGGGGCTAATACACGCTTGCGGGAGATAGAATGTCCAGGACAGACCTTTTTGCCAGATATACTCAGGTTTACGCCAAAGCCCAAGCCAGAGAGATTGTCCCCGAAGGAGCTTTCGTAAGACAACTCACAGACATTCCTCATGGCGGACTCGATATTGGCATCTTCTTCAAACCTAAGAAGAGCAAGAGGAGTGTACAGGTGTACATAGGGAATCCGATACCTCAGGACATCTCATCCGAAGAAGGATTCCTGGAGGATGACGACAAGACGTACTTGAGCAGGACGCTCATCTCCAATATCAAGACACTGGACTACTGCCGTGTCATCATCTCGGCTGGAAAGGTTCTGAGCCTCAAGAAGGACAGAATCGAGTTTCTGAAGAAGGCTCAACGAATCATTGACGTCATACTGAGAAAGGCAAAGAATGTTCTGTACATCGGTGAATTCGACCACTTCAGATTCGACAGAGATGTGAGGACTCTCAACGAATTCCTCGCCAAAGACCTCAAGATGGATGAGGTGTCCGTGGAGGCGGCTGCAATCCCGTTCAACGTAGCTGCACCTGAGTACATCCTCCTCTCAGGCAACAAGATCATTGTAGTGGGCAGTGAACCCAAGGTTCCCCAGGGCGAGTTCTATCTAGTTGGGGGTATAGGTTATCAATTCGACAAGAAAGAGGGCGCTCTAAGCGAAGAGAGGCTCTTTCGCACAACCGTTGACCTCTCGCCTCAGGGAATAGATGCTGCGTACATTGACACCATGATAACTGGAGTGACCGAGGATTTCCAGACCAACTTGCATTCTCTATTCTTTGCGGATGTCTGGAAGAAGGTGAAGGCCAGACCTGTTGGCATCAACTTCGGAGGGAACGTCCTTGTCAAATCGGAGGCCAGCAGCGATATCTGGACCGGAGTCTTCGAAGTCTACCTTAGACCGGTGAAGTAGAGCCCTGCTTGCTTCAACTCAGTAGAACGGGAAATAGATGGGTTGGAGAGCACATAGTGCTCCCCAAATACCCTAGAGCTTCTTCAAGCAGTTGCCCTTCAGGAGCTCGTATACGTTCATCTCATACGACGGAAACTCTGACCGAAGCTGGCCGAGAACCTCATGAACAACAGGACCTGACCGCACAACGTCCGTCATTCCAAACGGGTCGCTATCAGGTCTGTACCTCTGTCGCGCCACTTCAAGAGCCAGAAGAGCGTCGACGCCTCCAAGAATCTCACCTGTCACCTCTTCTGTAACCAAGGTCTCTTCAGGGACTCTGGCGGCTTCCTCCATGACTAGACGTGCCTGTCGTAGGTTGTGCGGATTGGGCACTGCCACTTCAAGTGTCCAAGCGCTCTTCTCACCAGGCATCCTGAAGGCGGCGGTCTCAGACTTGTCACCGTACGGGCTAATCTGCAGAGAAATGATCGTTCTCCCCTGTCTTGGAGACATCATGAGCATCGGTGGGATTGAGGAAGCGTATGTCGTTCCTCCGAAGCGTCCACGAGTCGAGAACGTCGTGTAGGGGGGAATCTGCGAGATTAGTTGGTTCATCTTTGATCCGGTGTAGGCAGACTGGGTCTCATATACGGCTATGAAAGGAGATCCAGATGGAGAGCCTTCAGCGTCTCCCGCCACTGAGCCCCGTACAAAAGCGGGCTTGCCGTTCACTATTGTGGTGCCGAATCCGCGTGGAATCATGAAGTCAAGGATACTACCCATGCTGATAGCGTTGAACGCAAAGACGGTGTCGGTGACGAAGCCGCCCTGAAAGACCATATTCAGATCAGAGGGTGCGTCTGCAAACCTCAGATTCGTCAGAATCCATGAAGCCCACTTCTCCTTACCCTTCTTTGAGCGAGCGTAGGCAGTTGATGCAGCACTAATCATGGCTCCCGCAAGGCTCCTCCCCCCGTAGTTGTAGCCGTCCCCAATGTCACAGAACTCCTCGAGTTTCAGCTCAACTGGAACGAGCTCAAAGGTCGGTTCTTCCATCAAGTAGCCTTCAAAGGCCTTGTTGACAACATGGCGGAGAACGTCAAGAATCGCGTCCTGTTCGCTTCCTTCGTATAGTGTTTCTTCAGTCATGATATCACCTCAGAGCTGGTTTCCACATGTTGGACACTGGAGGTCGGGACTCACAAAAGACCTGCCGCACTTGCCACAATAGACGGCAATTGTCTGACCATCTGGCAAGCTGGTATGTATGTTGTACTGCACCCCAGGGTTTCCGAAATCAGTCAGAAAGAAATGCCTTCCACATTTGCACTGTACGCCCAAACCTCTGTTGGGATCCTCATGCCACTGTGTTTCGGTAGCCCGGGTCAGAAGCGGTCGGTGATAGATACCACCGTTCATCTTCTTGAACTGCTCAGTCTTCTTGTCGGTTTCAATCTTGAATCTCTCTTGATTACAGTGAGGACAAAGTATCTCTGTCTTACCCACATTCATCACTCCCAGACTCACGGTACTGAAGTGCCCCTATTTAACTGTTCTAGAACCTGGCTCCGTCTCACACCATCAAGAAGTCAAAGGAGTCGATGGCTGCGAAGACCGCGCGAAAAGCGTAGATTCTGAAGGTGTAGGTCGCCGTCGCGCTTGTGACAGCATCTATGCTGGTTCTCAGAGTCTCGATTGAACCCGAGCCAAATGACATCAAGAGAGACTGAAGAGAGCCCAACGTGATTCCACCAACTCCAGAGCCGAAGGAGAGGGCGATGTCCCTCGTAAGAGAGTCCATGGAGTTGTAGATGGGATCCATCCTTCCTGAGATGTCGCTTCTGTTGCCGACCTCACTCATCCTCATTGACCAGCTGTTTCCTAGCCTCGCAACTGAGCTGGCAAAGGACGCGGCCATGTACTCCCCGACGTCCCCCAGCATCTCATACGAGAACCTCGTTCTACTGCAGAGAACCTCAATCCTGTCCCAGAGCTGGAGCGTATTCACCGTCTGACCACAGAGCCGCATTGATACCGTGTCACCGTCCAGCAAGTCATCCACTACAAAAGGCTCAACCAGGACACCGGAGGACAGGCCTAGAGCGTCAGCTTGCTCGGAGAGATCGAGGGCTGCATCTTGAATTGCCAGAGGAGTCACCGCGAATAGGGACTTCCTCATTAGCCCTGAGAAACCTGAGAGATCCAGAGAACGAGTATGCAGCATCAGCTTCTGCCAATGACCTCTCGGCAGCGTCATGTCGAACAGGACAACAGAAGGGAGGTTCGTGATTCCTTGAGAGGTGAGTAGAGCATCGAGCTCAGCAAGCGATTGGCTATGATTACTGTAGACCTGTAGAAGGCTCTCGGTGGAGGCAAGAGACTGGACTTCCCCAGTCAGTGCGTAACCAGGTGCTGTGAGCGTGACTGTGTATTGTATAGAAGTTGAATTGAGCGCAATCAACCAGTCTTCCAGACGCTGCCACGATGACAGATTCCCTTCCTGAGCGTGTAGGTCGAGGGAGAAATCAAAACTCACAAGGTCGTCAAGGAGCCCGGAATCCGGAGTCACGTTGGCGTACGGGAAGTCGAAAGAGGCCAAGGGTATCTCAAGAGTAACCTCACCTGGCTGTGTAACGACCACTCCAACTATCGGCGTCTGACCCATGATGACAGTTGATATTGGGAAAGTCAGCCCGAGCATGTTTAGGAGCACAACGTAGAGTAGACCCTTCTTGCCGGCCTTCCTGAGACTACCCTTAGGTCTGAACCGCCCCATGACAAAGAGCAGAACAGCGGCAAAAGCATTCAGCACAAGGAATACTACAAAGCCGCGGACCAACTGCGACAAGAGGCTGAAGAAGACCGTGCATATCAACAGGAACACAAAGTTCCAGGCAGCCGTGCGCTCTCGATAGAAAGCTCTGATCATGATCGGCAAGAAGATCATTAGCGGTAGGATGTACAGAGCTATCGGAATCGAGTCAATGAGGCCCACTCCGCTCAGACTCATTCGGCCTGTAACTGAAACCAATGCATACATGATGAGCAGCATGTTAGCAGCCAGGAGTAGGGTCACAAAGAGGTGGGCGTACTTGTCGAACTCCGCATTCTCGCGGATTCGCATTCTCAGTCGCCTGCGTGCTTGAATCAGTGAGCTCATCATGCGTCACTGTGGGGTTCACTGCGCTCTACATAAGCTGTTCGCAGACAGAGGGCTAGCGTTAATAGGGATAGCCGATTCCCTCGCAGCGAGGTTGAGGACATCTTGTATGATGTGGCTGTTGTCGGATCAGGCCCGGGGGGTTCCACAACAGCTAGGTACTTGGCAAGGAGAGGACTCAGTGTTGTTCTGATTGATAGGGACACATTCCCCAGGGACAAGCCCTGCGGAGGCGGCTTCTCAGAGAGTATCATGAGAGAATTCCCGTATCTGGCAGCTCGGCAGAAGGAATTCCTACAGGGGGTGGCCAGAGTGGGAGTACTCCATTCTCCAAACAGGATGATTGTGCTGAAAGGTAGAGTGGACATGGCCCTTGCACTGAGAACCGATTTCGATCACGTTCTCCACGAGTTCGCGATTGAGGCAGGGGCAAATCCCCTTCTGGGCAAGAGAGTCAAAGATGTGCTCTTCAAAGACGACCACGTCACGGTATCGCTCTCAGACGGAAGCACATTGGACTCCAGGTTCATCGTGGGTGCCGACGGAGCCAATAGCATAGTGGCCAGGAAGGCAGACCTGCACAGAAGATGGGACCCCAGCGCCATCACTGCATGTCGTGTCGCGGAGATTCCCGCCCCTACCGAAGACATTCTTGGTAGGTACACAGAAGACCTTCACTATCACTTCTTCGCAAACCTGGGTGGGCTCCCTGGGTACGGCTGGATTTTCCCGAAGAGAGAGACCATCAACGTGGGTCTAGGGATTGTGGGGACTCATGCTGAAGGGCTCCCTAGGATGTTTGATAGCTTCGTCAGATATCTCAAGAGAAGCCGGTTGCTTCCCGACTCACCAGACTTGTCTCGTGCGAGGGGAGCACTGGTACCTACAGGAGGACCAATCTCGCATACGACCAAGGGGAGGTGCCTCCTCGTGGGGGATTCGGCGGGCATGGTCAGTCCTCTCACAGGAGGAGGAATAGGATATGCCATGAAGGCGGCTCGGTATGCGGCAGGAGTCATCACGAAGGCCATAGAGCATGATGACCCTACAACTGCAGGAATCTATGACCGGCTGTGGTATTCCGACTTCGGTCACGAATTCGAACAGCAGCTCCTAGCACAGAGAATATTCACCAGCAGCTACACAGACCTTCTCTTTGAGATCGGCAGCCGTGATGGAAGAATTCAGGAGATGGTGTCCGAAGCCATGTCGGAAACCTCAGACCAAGAACTGGATGTGAAGAGGCTGGTCGCGCGCACACTTCTCGTCTGCCTCCGAAGTGCGTTGCACCTGTGAGCGCCTGCCAGGCGAATTGCATCGCAAATGATAAATGAGGCTTATCGAAACCTAGCTTATTCCGCTACTCATTACGTGAGAGAGAGAGGAGATGTGAAAGTGGATCGACCATGGTATAAGAACTACGTCGGCGGTACGCCGAAAGAAATCTCTATTCCTGAAGGACCTCTCTGGGAGCAACTCGACAAGGCGTGTGAGGAGTACCCAGAGAACGTAGCCCTCTACTACGAGGGCGTAGAGATGACGTACAGTGAACTTGGAGAGATGGTGAACAAAGCAGCTGATGCCTTCACCAAACTGGGTGTGAAGAAAGGGGACACTGTTGCCATAATGCTCCCCAACTGCCCGCAGTTCATCATCAGCTATTTCGGCGCTCTGAAGTGCGGCGCATCAGTCACTCCTGTAAATCCGCTGGCAAAGCCGAAGGAGCTTCGCGTCTATCTGCAGGACACAGGGGCTGAAACCATTGTCGCCCTGAATTTCTTCTATGCAGTAGTCGAAGCAGTGCGACAGGAAAGCAGCTTGAAGAATGTCATAATCACTGCTGCTTGGGATCCAATGTCCAAGATGAAGCAGGTTCTCGCGCCACTCTTAGTCTACAGAAAGGAGATGAAGGAGGTTCCGGCACTCAGAGAAGGAGACCTGCAATGGAAGGACTTCATGGCAATGGGAGCCCCAGTGCCTCCCTCTGTTTCAGTCAATCCTTCCAAAGACATAGCAGTCTACCAGTTCACTGGTGGAACGACTGGCATCCCTAAGGCAGCCATGCTGACACATGACAATCTCAAGGCAAACTGTGCTCAGTGTGGAGCCTGGATGGAATGGATGGCCGAGAGAGGAAAGGAGTCATTCGTGGCGGCACTACCCATGCAGCACATATTTGGACAGACAGTGTCAATGAACCTGGCCATATCATGGGGCTCCAAGATTATCCTTGTCCCCAATGCCAGAGACATCAAGCACGTCCTAGAGCTGGTTGACAAACTGAGGCCAACCTTCTTCCCCATTGTCGCTACACTGGCAATCTCGATGTACAGTCATCCAGATATCGCCAAGTACGACATCACCTCGCTTAAGTTGTCAATTGCAGGGGCTATGGCGCTCCCAGCTGAAGTCACCAGGAAGTTTGAGGAAGCAACAGACTCCATCATCATCGAGGGATATGGTCTGAGCGAGGCATCGCCAGTCACTCACGCCAATCCGCTAGACAAAGACAAGCGAAAGATAGGATCTATCGGGCTTCCGTTTCCAAGCACTGACTGCAAGATAGTCGACCTCGAAACTAGGAAGAAGGACCTTCCCTACGGAGAGGTTGGAGAGCTAGCAGTCAAGGGACCGCAGGTCATGATGGGTTACCACAATCGTCCAGACGAGACATCAGATGTCCTTACAAAGGACAGATGGCTCTTCACTGGCGACATCGCCAAGATGGACGAAGAGGGCTGGACCTACATCGTTGATCGTAAGAAGGACCTCATCAACGCCAGTGGATACAAGGTCTGGCCAAATGAGGTGGAGGAAGTTCTCTTCGAGCATCCTGATGTCCGCGAAGCTGCGGTGATTGGCATTCCTGACGAAACTAGAGGCGAAACGGTGAAGGCATTCATTGTCCTCGAACCAGGCAAGACCACATCGGTAGAGGACATCAGATCCTTCTGCAAGGAGAAGATGTCAGTGTACAAAGTCCCGACACACGTCGAGTTTGTGGAAACTCTACCCAAATCACAGGTAGGCAAGGTTCTCAGAAGAGAGCTACGAGACCAAACAGACTAGGAGTTCCGATGACCGGGCCATCAGCCCGGTCCTACTCTTTCTTCAATCAGTCACCGGGCTGTAGTATGTCTACTTCCCAGTTCTCTACAAGGGAGTGTATCTCGGGGCGTCCGAGGAGCTTCCGTCTTGTTTCACTCAGATTGTTGATCACACATGCGACACCAACAACATGTGCGTTCAAACGTTCAACCAGCTTCATGATAGCCAGCACGGAAGTTCCCTGCGTGAGCCAGTCGTCAACTATGGCCACTCTATCACCTTCATCAATTGACTCTGATACTATGGCCAGCCGTCGGTCCACGAATCTGCTGGTAGGCAATAGCTCGTATTCACGATGATAGTCCTCCGGGATATGGAAGATTGACCGGGCGGGCACAATACCACACCCGAGGTAGTATGCGATGGCGCTTCCCAGAGCCAGGCCTCTCTGCTCAATCCCAATAACCTTGTTTGGCCGGAGTTCCACAAGAGGCTTCGCTAGCTTCACGACAGCTTCATGGAAGACCTGCGGATGTTCAAGCAACACACTAATGTCACACACGGCCTTTCCGGGCTCTGGCCAATCCCGTATCACTTCGATATACTTCGTGAAATCCACATCTGCCATTGTCAGAACCTGACTTGAACACCTAGTAGTCAGACATAATCTTTTCTACTAATCCTCCCATCAATCCTTATCTAGCAAAAACAGTTAAGACAGCTGGTGAAATCCAGACCCCGTCTGGCTGTAGGAGATGGGCCAATCTGATAATCCCGGGAACCACAATCTCTCTGACCCTGATGCCAACCTATGTAGAGGTACGTGACAAAGGAGTTGTCAAGAAGAAGATCTCACTCAGAGACAAGTCCTTTGATGACGTCTCAATTGAACTTCAGAAGTACCTCAGGTACCTAGGGAAGAGGCTCGCACCTGGAGTTCTGGAAGATGTCCTCAATCGGATAGGCTTACCCAAGGCAAGGAAGGTGCTAGTCGAACCTGAGCCAACTCCAAAAGCAGAGAGAGCAGCTCCAATGCCACCCGCTGAGCCAGAGCCCGCCCCGAAGGTTGAGAAGGCGGCGCAATTCGTCAAGAGCCCTGGAGTAAGCGCTGACGAGAAAGGGACAATCTCCTCCGATGACTTCGATGATATTGCAGACGCTCTCAAGGCTGTGGAATCCATGAGTGACTCCTTCATGGCAGCCACTGGAAAGGAAGAGCACCAAGCACCAGAGAAAGCGAAGATTTCCATCCAGCTCGCAGGAAGAGAGGTTATCAGCGCCTCTGGGAACACCTATGCCCGGACAGCTGAAGCCGAGCCGAAGGCCCCGGAGCCAGAACCCGAACCTGAAGAAGCAGTCGAAGAAGTAATCATTGTCGCCGAAACCATTGAAGAAGAGCCTCCGGTACCAGACTCAGAAGTGGCATCAGAAGAGCAAGTCACTCCAGCACATCAGATCAAGCCGCTTGCCTCATGCAAAGCGCTTCTCTTGGGAGAGCAAGGTGTGGGCAAGAAATCACTTCAGGCGAAGGCGGAGATTGCTCCGATAGTTGTCAATCAGGAGTCCGGGGAGGTTTCCAAGCACATCTTTGCTAAAGTGTTCGACCTCAAGAATCACAGAATCAACATCAATGTCTGGTCGTTTGACCTTGCAGTCAAGACGAAGGTGTCAAGGAAGGACTTCTACGAGAACGCCCACGTTCTCCTAATCGTGTATGCAGTGTCTGACAGATGGAGCTTCGAGAGCATCGACTTCTGGCTGAGAGAGTTCAGTGCAATGAGTGAAGTCATGCCCCCTATCGTCATAGTGGGGAACAAGCTCGACCTGCGCCGCGAACCGCTACTCGGCGACGAGTCAGGTGAAGAACCGGTCTCGCAGGAAGAAGGCTTCAAGATGGCAGAAGAACTAGCGAAGAAGCTAGGAACAGACGACAAGCTTCACCCTGTTGCGTTCATCGAAACTTCATGCGAGACGGGCGAGAATGCGGAAGAGGCCTTCAAGACAGCGGCTCAGCTGTTTGAGAACACGCTCTGATGCCTGCCGCTGGGATTCAGACTCACAGCATTAATATGCTGGTCATTCAGAACATTAGACAAGCTCATTACAGCCTGCAGCACATCTCTGACCTCCTGAGTGGTGATTACATCGGCCGAATTCTGTGAAAGCTGTGGCAAAGAAATGGATCCCATTGGTCCAGCTCGGAGTCTGGAAGAGAACTTCATCAACGACACTCGCCAGAGCTTGAACATTTGCACTGATTGTTTCAAGAAGAGATTCAAGATCAGCACGAAGAAGCGGAGCGGCTACGGCGGGACAATCTACGAGCTTGATGCAAAAGACCCACCCAGATTCGGGCTGGGAAGTCAGAGCTTCTCTTGTCTGAAGTGCACTTGGGTTGCATGGACTGAACAGGGCCTAGCGGTGCACATGAGAAAGAGACACTAAGTCACTGATTCTTCACGGCGAACTGGTCTTCTACACGTACAATCTCGTGACCTGTGACCCTGATTCCCTTCACTCTTTCTGCAGCTCTCTCAAGCATGCCCATTCTATAGGTTGCTGTTCGTGGTCCCAGACCATGCAACCAGTCTAGACTTGCCATGTCAAGCTTCTTGTTGGCAGCGAAGTAGAGCTGGAGATCCTCTGCAATCTCGCGAGTCCTCTCAAACATGGCCGCAGTAAGTCCCAAGCTAGGTGCGGCAAAACCGACCAGAATCCAGATCGGGATGAGCGGGTCGCTAGAGAAGTACTCGTAGAACATGATGAATCCAGTGAAGAAGGGCTGAACTAGAGCGAGGATGATTAGCACCAGCGACAAGTGCTGGGTTGCATCATCACTTCCCAGCCCGGCAAGTCCTATCACGTCTTGGTCAGGGGGGAAGAGGAATACCAGGACACCTCCGGATGCAGTCCCGACAACTACAGCGGAGAACACAACAAGAAAGACATACTCTAGGGCGCGTTCCTGCCAGATTGACTGAAAGCCAATGAGTGACTGTAGGACTAGCGACAGTGCTATCACGGCGGCTCCGACGAAGAATCCCTGTTTGCTGAAGAACTCGTACTTCCTCGCCATGATCTCATCTGACATTACACAAGTGCCTCTATGAATATTCTATGAGCAGAGAAGCCATCAAGAGAGATAAATCTTCTCATGATGAAAGCAGTGCACGCCAACGAATAATACTTGCACGACGTGCGCAACTCCCGACCTCCAATGTGTAGTACAATCTTCTACAAAGACGTTATTTATTAGACTCTGATTTGCTCTGTCATATGCCAATCGCGTCGTGGAGCGGGTCGAGCTGAACTCTGAGTACATAGTAGAAGTAGAGTCTGTTGCAAGGGTCTACAAGATGGGTGAGGTCGAGGTGCATGCTCTGAAGGGTGTGGACCTCCGAGTCAAACGGGGGGAAGCTATAGGAATCATGGGGCCATCGGGCTCAGGCAAAACGACGCTGCTGAATCTGATAGGGGCTCTTGATAGTCCAACACAAGGTACTGTGAAGGTTGATGGAGAGGACATCACTAGATTGTCCGAGCGGGCCCTCACTCGATACAGAAGGGACAAGATCAGTTTCATCTTCCAGTTCTTCAACATCATCCCAGTCTTGAGCGCCTATGAGAACGTCGAGCTTCCTCTACTAATAGCGGGAGTAGATGAATACTCAAGGCGTGAGAAGACAGACAGGCTTCTGGAGATGGTGGGGCTGTCGGATAGAGCCGAACATAGGCCTGATGAGTTGTCTGGCGGAGAACAGCAACGTGTGGCCATCGCCCGTGCCCTCGCGAAACCAGACGGCGCCTCAAGCTCAGTTGTCGTCCTCGCAGACGAGCCTACTGGTGACCTCGACTATACGACTGGCCAAGAGATACTGGAAGTACTGGTCTCACTGACCAAGGGAGAGGGAGGGACTCTCATCACCGTGACTCATGACCCTGAGGTCGGAGAGAAGATGGACAGGGTATACCGCATGCGAGACGGGAAGATCGTGGATGAATAGGAGTCGATTCTGTTGTCAGCGATACCAGTCGGCTATGAGGCATTCCAGAGTCGCCGGAGGATGGGTGTGACACTGGTATGCTTCTTGCTGGCCTCATCTATTGCTATGAGTATCGCCGTCTACGTGGACTCCTACTCGATGCATCAGTGGGATGAGTACCTCGATGTTGGAGATATCCACCTTGCAGTCTACGGGGGCTTCGATGTCGGAATCTACGAAGAGGATGTAAGAAGCCTCCCAGGAGTAAGACACGCAGCTTTCATGAAGTCCTCCTGGGTTCAGGTCCTCCGCAACGAGAACGCATCAAGAGAAGACATTGAGCTCCAGGAATGGGGAAGGGCAGTAGCTCCGGACGAAGACTTCGTGGACGAGTTCCCGAACGTCTTTCAGGTTCAGGAAGGAAGACTTCCACAGACTGACCAGGAAGTCGCAGTCACCTACGAGATGCACGCCTATCTCAGCATTGACATAGGTGAGAAGCTGAACATCTCTTTCGACTACCTGACTCAGAGAGAACTCGAGGTCGTGGGCGTGTACACCCAGCAGAACATAGGTGCAGTTTCGCCCTACGGCTATAGCTTCGGCTACGAGAGCTTTGTCATCGTATATGAGATTCTCACGACTGAAGGATACTATGAAGATGCGATCTTTGCTTCCATTGACATAAGCCCAATCACGCCTTTCAGTCCACAGTACTCATTGTCGTACGTCAGCGGGATTGACGAGAGGATAAGAAGGCTGGATCCCCTTTATGATCCTCCAAGAAGAGGCTCATCGCTGTATGTTGAGAACTTCATCGCCAGTGGCATTGGCAGATATATTGTCTGGGTGCAGGCTCTCAGAGTGGGTCAGGTTGCGCGTTCGATGAGCGTCTTCCTTCTTGCCGGCCTTGTGACATTTCTGGCAATCCGCTATAACACAAACGAGAGAAGATTCGAGAGGAACATGCTGATCTCAAGAGGGGCATCTCCCAGCGATCTCGACAGCGCCATCAATCGTGAGGTGTTCATCATCTCAGTTGGCTCTTGCATAATGGGAATTCCACTTGGTACGCTCTTCAGTCGAATCGCAATGGCTGCAAACGGCTACTTCACCTTCGATGTCGGGAAGGTGTTCAGCGAACCCTTCCTTGTTTCATTGGATTCCGTAGTGATTGCATGTGTCGTCGGCGTTGCCCTCCCAATGGTCACACTGGCTGTATACAGAGGAGTCTACTCGACCAAGAAGAGCATGGAAGAGCGACGGGGGAAGCTGGCAAAGGCAGTACGAGTTGTCCAGTTCATCCGTTGGGATATGCTGGTCGTCCTGCTAGCAATCCTCCTACTGGTTGCCCTTCCTTCGGGGAGTTCGGTGCCATCATCTGTTGCTCTCATCCTTCAGCTTGTACCTCTTGCACTCTTCCTTGGGGTTTCAAGTCTCGCGATCAAAGCACTCAGAGCTGGAGCGAATCTTCTGTCAAAGATCTTCAAACCGATGCTTGGAGAGATCCCTGCATCAATCGGAGTTCGACGCATAGGGAAGTCCGCTTCCTCCGCGGGGTCTGCCATCATGGTTCTAGTCCTTGCAGTGTGCCTATCGTGGAACAGCGCCATCGTTGACCTCTCGCTTCCTTCGACCCAAATGAACCATGCGAGGCTGGAAGTTGGGGCAGACCTGACTTTCGCTCTGGACCCTGCGAGCTTTGAGCTGTGGACGGAGTTCTCAGCGAATGTAAGTCTAGATCCTGATGTTCTGGGCACCGATATGGCTTCTGAGCTAGCCTTGTCCCTGTCAGCAGATGATAGCGGTTTCGCCTCCTTCCTTGCGGTCAATCCAGATAACTACAGCAGGATAGGATTCAGCTACTTGGGACAGCGCCTGAATGAATCTAATCAGCTCGATTTGCTGATGCAGCTGGAAGCCACGCCCGATGGCGTCATTATCACCTCTGATCTCGCAAAGACATATGATATCAGGGTCGGAGATACACTCCGTGCATCTGACCTGAACGAGTTCGACCCCCACACCTATGGCTTCAGGATTGTCGGCATCACAGAGGCTCTTCCAGAGATGCCAGCCGATGACACTTTCTACTTCGGTCCATACGGAGATTATTACGAGTACCCGCTTGCCGGTAGAAGACGAGCAATGGTGAATCGTGAGTACCTGTCGACAGTACTGAACTTGACAGCTGACACGCGGAACTACCTGTGTGTTAGAACCAGGGAGGGCTCGAATAGCACCAAGATAGGATTGGATGTCTTGGACAGAGGAGGCCAAGATGTGCTCCTTGCAGGCACTTGGGACTCAGTACAGGCCCAGGTAGATGAGATGGTAGGGCAGACAGGCTATGAGATAGAACGCGCCATAGACACCATGCTCACCTTCCTGACCGTGGGCACAATCATCGGGGCTTTCGCACTCTATGCCGCAGAGGGCGTTCGAGCTAGGAAGAGAGAGATTGCTCTTCTTAGGTCAATAGGTGCGGGGAGGGGTGTGATTGCAGCAGCGCAAGCAGCGGAGATGTTTGTGCTCTTGATGTTCGGAACGGGGCTTCTGGCTGGTTACGGGCCGCTCTTCGTTGGCACTACAGTTGCCGCAGCCATTGGAGCCACGATTACTGACGCATGGCTGTTCCCCGTTTCCTCCTTCGTGGTTGTTCCATGGATGACTGTGGGAGTGGTCCTGCTGTTCTTCTTCGTTCTCGCATCTACGTTCATCATCATCATCTCGTTGGTAAGCTCACGGATACATCTGGCCAGCGCTCTAAATGCCGCATGGGCAGAAGCAGGTCCGTATGGAGGTGATGTCTAGTTGTTCCTCATTACTAGGCTTTCAGCTAGAAGGGCCGAGATACTCCTGACGATTCTCATCTTCGCTATATCGAGCGGCGTCGTGGGTGGACTGCTGGTCTATACGGATTCCGCCGCGCCGAATGTCCTAGATGACCTGACTGCGAACGTACCACTAGACATGGAGGTTTCCTTTGGCATAGCATTCTACGGACAGAGCAATACATCCATCGAAGACGTGAGGGCCGACATTGCAGCACGCGACTACGTACTGGCCGCAGAGGATGTGGCTGTTGCACACATCTATGACTATGCCGAAGAGGCATGGGAGGACCAGAGGAAGGCATTCCTTGGGATCGACCCGATTGCCCTCAGCGAGTTCGACAGCGCCATTGAAATAACGTCGGCGGGATTCCTCTTTGACGACAACTCGTGTCTTGTTGAGGAGAGCGTCTTCAACCAGGAGAACCTCCAAATCGGAGAAACTTACGAAGTCAACCTCCAATTCTATGATAGTACTTGGAATCCCGTGTCAGTGAACTTGACCTTCACAGTCACAGGAACCTTTGAGTCGAACGTGTATTTCTATCAACCATACTACAGCCAAGCCGAGTCCACCTACCTCCATCTCATCACCACCAAGGATACGGTTCGCGCCGCGTTTGGCATGCTGGCTCCGGATTACTACAACGGCTTCTTCGACAAGATCTGGGTGGACTTCGACAAGTCGGCTATTGCCTCTGCTGACGCTTTGACAATCTCTGAGGATCTCAGAAGCATCAAGTCTGCCATTGAGCAGACTCACCTCCCTCTCGTCTATGTGAGCAATAGTGAGTTTGGCTTATTGCAGGCAGTATACGAGTACTCATCATGGTTCAGCAGCATGCGAACCATCACCCTGGCTTTCTCAATCCCCTCTATCATCATGGGATTCATGCTCATCCAGTACAATAGCAGACTCCTCGATGACGAAAGGAGGAGAGATGTTGGTACTCTGAAGACGAGAGGCGCGTCGGGATGGCAGGCGTTCTTCTGGATTCTGACAAGTGCGCTTGTGGTAGGTGCCGTTGGCAGCCTAGGGGCAATCTTGACCGGAGTTGCGGGAGCCCTGTTATCGGGCTCAGTAAGAGAACTCCTGGTCTTTGACCCACAGCAACTTCTCGGCTTCTCGATCATCTTGCAGCCGCTCTCAGTCATCACGGTGTTCGTCTACTCGTTCGTCGTTGGTGCAGTAGTCGCCATCCCTGGTGCCGTAAAGGCCCTGGTGATGTCTGCCACCGAAGCGCATGACATTCTATCTAGAGAAACCCTGAGTGACAGTGAGAAGATGGGGACCGCTTCCGTGGATGCGGTCGTAGTCATAGTGTCTGGTTACATCCTCCTGCCGATCCTCACTGTGATGATAAGCCCCTTGTTTGCTTCTGCGGCGGCAGCTCTGATGCTTGTCCTGTTACCCATTATGACGATATTCCTCTTCTTCTTCACAAGGCTGTTCGCGCGGTACACCTCACGATTGAAGTCCGGGGTGTTACGACGAGTTCGGAGACCCTCTATGGTCGTTGGGGCGCGGCTTGCCTCGAGGACTGTGATGATGTTCAAGAAGTCTGAGGCAATTGGCACAATGTTCATCGCCATGGTGTTCACTGCTGGCCTCTTCGCATCAATCTCCTCCACTACAGGATCAATACACATGAGGCAGGTCTACAGGTTCGAGGTCGGCGGCGACATTGCCGTTGAGTTCAACCCAGGTTTCGAGAACGTGACTTCCAGTATCATCGCCAACATGACAATGATAGACGGAGTTGAGAGGGGCACGCCAATTCTGAGATATTCAGGATATGCAATCTATCGCCAAGCCCTTCCCTGGGGAGGCTCCTATGAAATGAACAGGTCAATGTCGGTGTACGGCGTTGAACCCGATACGTGGTTGAGCACTGCATTCTGGCTTGACTACTTCACCCTGGAGGATAGTCCTGGTCATTCGGTACCACTGCTGGCGGAGGCCGAGGATACAGCAATCAACGTACTAGCGTCATTCAGGCCGATAGACCGCTATGTGGTCGACTCGTCTGGCCTCTCCATCTATCCTGAGTACGGCAGCTCGATTGATTTGCAGATATTCTCCCCGGGTGGCTGGAGCAACCTCACCGACTGCGAGATTGTTGATGTGCTTGCAGAAAGGAAGGATGATTCTTCCTCTGCTCTCAGATACTTGACCGGTGAGCCAGATGCGCGGGACTTCATTGTCACTGACATCTCTTACCTGCATCAATGCCTCAACACGTCAAGAATCACGAAGGTCATAATCAAGACCTCACACGACGCCAACTACACTCGTGTGATGGAGGAGATCTATGACATCGCGCCCTACTCGATAACTAGTATCAAGTCATCGCAGGAATCCATTGACAGGACTCTTCAATCAAGGACAACTCAGACGATCTATGGAGCATACACGCTGAATCTCTTGTTCTCTCTGGTCTACCTGTCATTTGGAATGACACTCGTGGCAACCCTCAGAGTGCGCAATCTAAGACGCCAGCTTTCCATCCTAAGGGCCCTTGGCACAGAGCATGGCGCGATACTCAAGGGATTTCTGGTCGAGTCCGCAGTTGGGGTACTCCTTGCTGCGGGGATCGGGGGAGTAATCGGAGGCGCTCTTTCGTTCCTGGTCTTGGGGCTGCCATTGTTGTACACGGGGATGCAGACATTCGACATGTGGTATAGGCTTCCTGTGTTCCTACAGGTCCCCGTAGTACTCGTCGCAGGCGTAGTAGCACTCACACTAGTAGTTTCGCAGGCAGCCACATACGTTGTCATGAAGAGGACGCTGAATCTCAACATAGCAGAGGAGATACAATACACGGAGTGAGAAGAATGACTGAGAATCTAGACGAACTCGCGGAGCATTATAAGCTCATAATCAGAGACCTGGTGAAAGTCTACCAGAGAGGGCTGAAGGAAGTCATCGCTCTCAGAGGAATAGACTTCGAAGTTGGATACTCCGAATTCGTTTCGATAGTTGGGCCCTCGGGATCAGGCAAGTCCACGCTTCTGAAGATGCTGGGAGCACTTGACCGTCCTACCGCAGGGACTATCCTCTATGACGGGCACAGTGTCACACTGTTAGATGACAGGAGAGCCATGCTCTATCGAAGGCAGAAAGTGGGCTTCGTTTGGCAGATCGGTAATCTCGTTCCGGGACTCACGGCAGTTAAGAATGTGATGCTGCCAATGAAACTCGCAGGTGCACCATCTTCGGTTTCTGAGAGAAGGGCAATGATGCTCCTTGAAACAATGGGACTGGCGCGAAGGGCAGCCCATCGTCCAAGCCAGCTCTCAGGCGGTGAGAATCAGAGAGTCGCCATATGCGTGGCATTGGCCAACGAACCAGAGTTGGTGTTAGGGGACGAAATCACAGGTGAACTTGACTCTGAAACAACAGAGGTCGTGATGGAGGCACTCAAGCAGGTCAACAAGGACTTCGGAACCACCATCATCAATGTCACACACAATCCTCGCGTTGCAGCGTATGCGGACCGTGTCTTGAGGATTCGCGATGGTCTCATAGAAGGTCAGAAGCACACGGTCTACGGCGATATCACTGAAGTTGATGCAAAGGGACGTCTTGTCCTTCCTGATACCATAAGACGGATTGCGGGAATCAGAAAGCGAGTCGTACTTAAGGCGACGAGCGAAGGGGTTCTCATCACTCCACTTGAAACTGACCAAGGGAACACTGCGGATGCATAGTGTTCCTCAAGAAACTTGGAGGAGAAGCCGTGAGCTCAAAGTCAATGCCCTGGTCCTTCTATGCAACGCTGTTGAGCTTCGCGCTCTTCTTCGCATGTCTCAACATCTACATCCTCACTGCGATTCTCAATCATCCCTTTGCGAGCCCTCTGTGGCTCGTTGGAGTAGGAATCGGCTTCATCGCACTCCTCTACTCGGTTCGAATGGTACGTATACACCAGGCGGAGCTCATAGCCAGGAAGGCAGCTGAGCCAGACTGAAGTAGACACTCCGAGCGATGTTCTTCCCAAACGCTGGATTGTGAAGAAACTCAGGGGACTCTTCTCTTCTCTTACTAGATCAGACCCTTTGCTTCCTCAACCCAGAGTCGAACTCGAGAAATATCGAAGCTGTACCCTGCCGGGACCCTCACGTCGCCCGCGTCGAGAGCTTTTCGTATTCTCATCAATATGCTTTCAGGATCAGCATGGGCGAGGCCTTCTAGAGTTGTGATTCCTGTAGCAAAGACTATGGCCTCTGCATCTTCCTCTGATATGGAATCAAGCCACGCGAACCGACTCATTGCGATCCACTTCTCGGCCTGTCCAACACTAACATCGCAGATCTCGGCCACTCTGTCTGCCTCCACTCCAAGCATGTCAGCCACTGTGGGGTAACCCGCGTCTCTTAGCAGCTTGCCATAGACAGGGCCAATGCCCTCAATGGTCTCGACTGGCATCTTGCTCAGTCGCGCCGCGGGCTTCTCAACCTCAGGAGTGTATTCCTCAGCGTGCTCATCCATACTCACGGGCTTCGGGGTCGGTTCACGTGGGAACTCATCAGCAGTGTCTAGAAGACACGCGAATAGGAACAGAACCAGTGAGGCTCCGAACAGAACCAAGGACAGATTGTAGTCGAGAACGCGGACAATAAAGACTGATACCAAGGCAAGTGGAATGCCTATGATTAGGGCGAGAACGGCCCTCTTGTCACTCAGAAACCCAGGACTCATACTAATAGGCCTCCCATCGGGATGTCACTTTGGGCCTGTACAGACATGCTCCTTTTCTACCTTCTGATAAGCGGGAGGTTCCGGATACGTCTTACATACACAATTACGCCCAGACCAGCGGCAATGCCTCCACCTATGATGACGATGTGAACAGGAGGGATTGTGCCGATTGGCGGAGTTGTGGGCTCCGGAGCACTAAAGACACGAAGAGACGGGTCTCCAAAGAGCATCATCTTCGACGGGTGATGGTAGCTGGCAACGTCACTCCAGCCAGTTGAATAGAGGAGCTGCTCGCCGTGTCCGTAGCTATTGGCGGTGAGAAAGCCCTCAAGTGCATCGTTCCACATGTTTCCGAGTATGTTCTCCCCGCTGGTGTAGGATTCCACAAAGAGCCGGTTCAGATCCATACATGCCCCCTGAAGCACCTCGACTCCTCCTATGTATGCCACAGCGCCACTCTCATTGTCATGGACAAGGAACTGCTCAGCTATGCAGAGGACATCATACGGTTGGAGCGGGTCCGGAGCAGGAGGGACCATGAGATCCATTCCTTGGAACAGGCTCGTCGGAAATATCGTGCCGTCATTGGTGCCTGATTGAGTCCCCCCTGTGACGGTCCTATACTCATGCCAAGGTGGGATAATGGCATACTCACCTGTACTACAAGAGGCTGCGAAGACGATGGGATACTTTTCCTTGTTATTGAGAGAAGCAAACGGCGCAGCCCCTGGAACTCTGTGGAATGCGATGATGTCTTCAGCTGCATCGTGATTGAAATCGCCCACAGCCGGAATGACTGACTCGACACAGAAGTTGTCATTCCAGATCCCTCCAGCACAGAAACCATACGAGTCGGTCGAAAGCACATAGACATCACCGCGTTCGAAGAGTGTATCCTCACCAACGGTGCGAGTGCCGCCAATCCGTGAGTCTCGGAGGAAAACGACTAGGTCGTCAGTGCCGTCACCCCAGAAATCACCCGAATCGACGACGGCACCATAGGAGATGTCGCCGGGACAGAGAGCGGAGAAGCTATAGCTTGAGTTGAAAGCGAATTGCTGACCATTTGACGTGGCCACAAACACGTTCCCACTCGTCACGTTGACGAAAGCAAGGTCATCGTTTGCGTCCCCATTGTAGTCGCCTACAACAATCGCTGCATCGGTAATCGGTCCAGTAAGCCAAGGATTCTTCCCCATGAAGCCGGTTCCGTGTGACAAGGAAACGTAGATGTCTGGCCCATGGCGATACCCGATGTCTGAAATCGCATCACCATTGAAGTCGCCTACAAAACACGAGTGTGACCCAACGCAGAAGTCGAGAGACCACACCTGGACTGGGTCAAAGGTGTACCCCCACGAGATGGACACATAGACCTCACCAGATGTTCGATTGAACTGAATAAGATCAGCTTTCAGATCACCTGTGACATCGGCCACAAGAGGATACCCGGTCGTGGCTGCGAAGTGAGGACTCAAGTCAACATGAAAGTCGCCCCAGAGAAGACCAGATGGCTGGGTCTTTGCAGTCCAGACAGTACCGTTCAGCTGAATGAAGAGGACATCAGTGTCGCTATCTCCGTCATAGTCGCCGACAGCCGGGGTACCGAGAAGGCCTTGGCAGAAGTGGTAGTCGATTCGCTTGGATTCATTGAATGAGGACCCGTCAGCTTGTGAGACATATATGTTATAGTCAGACCCGTATTCGCCGTACGATGGTGCATATAGCCTGTTTCCGTGACCTGCGAAGCTCAGAAGACCCTTCCCATATCCCAGTTCGTTGTTGATGATGACCCAGTCAGGCCGAATGTGAGAAGGTCGAGGCCGATTGCTGTTGTCAACGTCGCAGTACTTCATCACACTAAATCCAGCGGCGACGAGCTTGCTCTCAATGTCGTCAGTGTGATCGTAGTGGCCCAAGTCATCGACTCCCTCTGCAATAAGCAGGCAGTTCTTCAGCCAGTGCTGAACGGCGTCATTCACATTCGTTTCGTAGGAGATCACCTTCTCAACGAAGTTCGCCACTTGGAATGTACTGGATGCTGGCACTCGGCCCAGGGCAACATCAGGATACATGTCGATCCGGTCGTGGTTGATGGGGCCGAGGGCTGCCAGGTTGTTTGCGCCCCACAACTCGCCATAGAACCCGTTCTTGTCATAGTCCCAATCATCGAAGTCTTCGCTTGCATTGTATAGGTCAGCGTAGTAGAGATCCGAGGCGCTGAACACAAAGTCCGAGGCAGGAAGATGGTCAGGGTCCGGTGTGTGTGCACCCCAGTCCAGGGTGATGTAACGAACAGGGAGCATGTCTGCATCCCCGACAAGCATGACGTACTTCACTCTACGGCTCTCATGCCAGAACTTGATTCCACGTTTGATGCGTTCAGGCCAGTCCCCTTCTGAGTAGTCCGACACCAGAGACTGCCACGAAACCAGTGCGGTAGGGACGCCTGTGCTGTTCTTCCATTCAGCAAGCCGCTCCAACTCCGGCAGGAAGTCCTCATGTGCGATAATAAGCAGGTCCACTGGGTCAAGGTAGACCTGTGCATCAACAGCGGCTCCGAACTGGAACCACACAACCATGAAAGCTAGGACAGCTGCACTCAGCCGCGCTACCCCAATTCCTCTCACGCGATACACCTCACCAAGCGAGAACCGAGGTTCCCGGAAGAATATCGCAAGCAATTGATATAGAGATTTCGAGAGCACTAGGGGAATGTCCGAGTTACTGTTCGCGGGAAGGGTATGCTATCACGGATGTGCTCGAGCTCCAGCATCCACATGATCAGCCGGTCTATGCCGACTCCGAACCCAGAGTGCGGAACGCTCCCATACCTTCGGATGTCGAGATACCACTGATACTTCGCAGGATCGTCACCGATTCGTTTCAGATTCTCGATTATCCGATTGACGTCGGTTTCTCTCTCGCTCGCTCCAATCATCTCTCCGTAGCCACGGGGCGCGAGAAGATCGTTGTTCTTGTAGGTACGGGGGTCTTCATCGTTGTGCTTCATGTAGAACGATTTGATGCCCTTGGGGTAGTATTCGACGAAGAGAAATCTGTCACGATCGTCAGTTAGCAGGTGCTCAGCCTCAGTCCGCAAATCCTGGCCCCACTCAATCTCCAGGCCCTTCTCTTGACATATCTCGATGGCCTCAGTGTACGTCATCCTGTCGAATGGCGGCTTGACCTCCAGAAGCCTGTCAATATCAGCTTCCAGCTCCGTTAGTTCGGCCAGACGGTTCTTGGCAACAGAGTGACACATATGAGCTATGAGGCCTTCCTGCCTCTTGAGGTTGCACTCGTGGTCGCACCAAGACTCCTCCACCTCCAGATGCCAGTACTCAGTCACATGTTTGCGTGTTCTGGACTTCTCAGCCCTGAACGAAGGAGCCAAGATGAACACGTTCTCCATTGCGAAGAGCTGTGGCTCCAAGTGCATCTGACTGGTCTGTGTCAAGTAGACCTTCTTCCCGAAGTACTCAACCTCGAAGAGGTCAGAGCCCTCCTCTCCCATGGTTGACACAAACATTGGAGATGTGGTTTCATAGAAGCCTTGGTTTCTCAGATACTCCCTCGCAGAACGAAACACCTCATCTCTGACCTTCAAGACGTTGGTCAGCTTCCTTGACCTCATCCAGAGGTGCCGCATGTCGTTGAGGAACTCAGTGCTCTGGTGTTCGGTTATGGGAAACTCCTCTGCGAAGTGAAGGACCTTGAATTCGTCCACTTGGACCTCATATCCGCCTTCAGCTCTCTCATCTTCCTTCACAGTCCCGGCCATAGTCACTAGAGACTCGATTAACATCTTCTCGGCGTCTGAGTGGCTTTCTTCGCTGACCGCGGACTTCTTTATCACTGTCTGAACAACACCTGTGGAGTCCCTCAGAAGCACGAATACCATCTTCTTCTGCTTCCGGATTCTGTGAACCCAGCCACGAAGGTTGACTCTCTGGCCCGTGAATCTCCCTTCGAGTATCTCTCTCATTTTGACATAGGTCACATGTTTCTCCATGAATCATCACCAGTTCGTTGACCAGACTTGGTCGGCTCCTCGACAGGAGATAAAAGGCTGACGGCCCTTGGCACGCCAGCCTTCCTACCTATACTTGACGAACCAAAACAGCACAGCGACGCCAATAAGGATAGCCGCACCGACGCCGATTGCAGTCAAGTACCTCTGTACAGTGGGAATAGACACTCGAACGGTGACAATAGATGAGACTGAGTTGCCTCCAAGATCGTAAACGGTGAGGTTCACCGTGTGGACGCCCGTTGAGAGGCCAGAGAAGTCAAACTCTATCCTGCTCGTAACCCACGTGGCATTGACAATGAGCACGTTGTCCACAGTGATTGTGTAGTAATCCTTGGAGTCGTCTGTGATTGTCCAATTCCTTATGATGTTCGTGTCACCTCTGGCGTAGTACACATCACCAGGCTCGAAGACGATGACTGGGAGAGTGGTATCGCCAATCACTGTGACGTTAACCCAATGACTGGCCGAGTTGCCCGAAGTGTCATTCACAGTCAGTGAGAAGTTGTGAACTCCCACAGCCAGCCGATTCAGGCTGATTGTGACGACGGGCTCATCCGGGTCAATGTCGCCGCTCTCGAAGTCAGTTCCATTTTGAAGTACTACATATGCATCGGGGTAGTCATCAGTTATGTTCCACTGAAGGCTGTGGCCAGTTTCAGTGAAATAGAACTCGAAGGGTTCAGGCCCTTCAATGACAGGTGTGATGTTCTCGTAGATTCTCACTTGAATAATATCTTCTGCGGAGTTGAAGTTCTCATCAATCGCTACCAGTTTCACTTCGTATACGCCAATCGCAAACTCATCGAAGTAGTGACTCACGTTGTAGACGAAGTCGTATGTTGCGTTCACCCACCCAGTGCTCAGGCTCAGTTCATTGTCAACGAAGACACTGAGAGAGTCTGGGTACTCGTCCTCAACATGCCAAGTGATCGTAACGTTCTCTTCCCAGAGCAGATACTCCTGATCTCCCGGGCCTGTAATGATTGGGTCTCGCACGTCGGCTGAAACATCAGTCAAGTCGCGATAGTAACTACCCTCGCCAACAGGCAGCCCCAAGTATGTTATAGTCCAGTTGATGAAGGCCACAGGAAGGTCCACGAAGAGAACACTACCATTGACCGGCGTGATCTTTGTCCCAATGACCGTCCCGTTCTTGTGTGTGACTTCCACCGTGGCGCCCACAATCGGAACCAGGCTGGTTTCGAAGTATGTGAACACCTCAAGATCGTAGTAGTCCGGATTTCCAGTGATAGGGCCGATTCGGCTCAACGCAAGCCTCTGTGTACCATTTGACTCAAGAGAGCCAGAATCTAGTACATAGCCCGCGTACTCAGGATCGTACAAGACCGAGAGCTCCCAGTCATACATTCCCTCGGGCATGTCCATGAAGCTCTCTGTGCCATCAGTCAGCACGACTTGATCATAGAGACTACCGTCTGTCTGATTGGTAATTGAGAGGTTGAGATTGTACGCCAAACGACCCCGGATATCGCGAACTGTGATATCGAAGTCATCATCATCGTTCTGCCAGTCCACGTTCCCGAAGATGTAGTTGACGAACGCTTCCGGGCCATCAGACACGATGAATCCGGTGGCGTCAGGAGTCCCTGTTGCCAGGGGATGTGATATGTTCCACTTGTAGGTGCCGGGATCGACGTTGCTGAAAGTCACGTTTCCGTTCCCATCAGTGAATCCCTGATACTCAAGGGTGAGAGTAGCATTGTCGTAGAGTCGCACCCATGCGTTGTTCAGCGCCACGGTGCCGTTCTTGACTACAAACCGGAAGTCATCATCATTGAAAGCCATCAGTTCATTCAGGTTGTAGATGGACACCTGATAGTTGGTGGCAGAGGTTTGGTGAGTGTTTATGGGCTGTATTGCAGGATCCAAGCCGCCGTTGAACACCGCAGGTGCTGCAGTGCCGGCCAAGATGAATAGAAGGATGAGTATTGAAGATAGTTTGTGGAATCGGTTCATGCAATGTCACTCTCGATTGGATATAGGACCTTCTGTCCATTCTCCACCGCTGGAGGCCCCGAGTCTTCATGGCGCATAAAAGCATTGCTCTAGTTTCACTCGTGCACCATGAGGGAACTCGGACCCCCTAGACTCGTTCATCAATCCACGAGAACATGTCTTTGAGGAGCTCCTCCCCGCCAGGGTCGAAGAAGGGTTCGTGGTATAACGTTGGGTAAAGCTTCCACGTCTTGTCTTTCGAAGCAATGGTGTCGAAGAATTCCTTGTTCTTATCAGGAATCAGAATCATGTCCTCCCCACCCTGTTGCATGATGAGAGGAACGCGCACCTCGGCTCCTGAGTTGAAAAGCCTCTTAGCTGTATTCAGGCCTTCAATGGCGAATCTTGGTGTGACCTTGTCCCATCGTAACGGGTCATTCTGGTTCCTCTCAACGACTTCTTGATTCCTAGCAAGCAGAGAGAGATCCAAACCATTGTCGATGTAGGTCTTGACATTAAGCGCCGAAAGCAGCTTTCCAAGAGCCCTGGTTACCGAACTCACTTTGAGACGCTCTGTAACCGCAGTGCCAGGCACAATGGCCCCGTCCAACACACCAGGATACTTGATGGAGTAGAGAAGGGCATGCACTGCTCCCAAGGAGTGGCCATACATGAAGAGCTTCTCATCAGGGTACACTTCTTTGAGGTCCTGAACGATGCAGTGCAGGTCCTCATCATACTCTGCGAAGCTCTCGACATGTCCTTTTCGTCCCTCAAACTGGCCAAAACCACGAAGATCAGGCGCATGGAAGGCATACCCTCTCTGCACAAACTGCTCAGCCATGTGTGAGAGGAGCCCGCTGTGCGACCCGAGTCCGTGGATTCCCAGTATGACTGCTCTTGGTGCATCATCCGGGAGCCAGGCGCGCATGAACATCTTCGTGCCATCGTATCCGATGTAAGATGACTGCTCTTCCTTCATAGGACTCACCCTCCTACAGGAAGCTTCCTTGCTTATCACACTGCTGATAGAAGGGCTATTCATTCAAGACTCAATGGTCTGAATCGAAAGAGCATATTCGGATAGTCAAGACTCGTCACAAAGCGGCTCAGGAAATTGAAGCCCAGAATGCCATTCTCGATGAGTGCGCCCTTTGGAGAGACCCGACTCAAATCTACGACTGCCACCTGAGCTTCGTCAACCCTAGCCGAGCCTACCTCTATGCTCTTGACGCGTGCCATCTTGAGCTCAACATCACCACCAACGCCACGTGCTATGCCGGGAACAGGAAAGGCGTCAATCTTGAGTCGTTCGACAAGTTCCGGCGTGAACACAGTGCTTCCGGCCCCAGTGTCGACAACAAGATCGATGGGGTCAGAGCCATCTATGATTGCAGGCAAAGAAACCAGGTGCGTGTCTTGGACATAATGAAAGCTCGCCCAATCGTCTGAAATGACCTCTTTGCTCCGGTCCGATTTCAATGTGCGCTCAAGTTCAAGGCGCTTCTCACCATAGCTGAGCGACAGAGTGTAGTCCTTGAGTGTGCTATGGCCAAGCACGCCATCGCGACCCTCACGCCTGCCCATCATGCTATCAAGATCGAGAACGTACACCTCCTGGCTGCCAGTATCCAAATCGCCAATCTTCACACTGCTCACGCTAGCATACTCAACCGGGATGCCGCCTCCAACTCCCCTTGCTTCAGTCCGAGAGCCTTCATACGTTGAAAGCCCAAGTTCGTCAGCCAGTCTGGTTGTCAGAGTGGTTCTGGATGCCCCTGTGTCAAGGTGAAACATGAACGGACCTGAGCCATTCACGTAGACTGGGACGCTCACGAGGTTTGTGCCCATCTCTATCTCGATGTCTACTGCCATTCATTCCAACCTCAATTCGTGCGCTTTGAGCCTGAGATGTATGCGCTGTAGGTGCCCCAAGGTCCAATCTGGCTCTTGCCAGTGATTGCCACGTCTTGGAAACCCGCGTCTCTCATCATCTGCAAGTACTCCTCGTCGAGAATGGCCCCACCAACGCAGCCTGTGTATGTCAGGACCTCATCACGAAGGTCCTTCGGCAGAGGCTTAGAGAGGACAATGTCAGACACGAACATCCTGCCGCCGTTCTTCAGTACCCTGTAGGCCTCTCTGAATACTCTCATCTTGTCAGGTGCGAGATTGATGACGCAGTTGCTGATCACCACATCAACTGATTCATCCTCCACTGGCAGGTCCTCTATGTCTCCTAGTCGGAAGTCCACATTCGTGATGTCTAGCTTCTTGGCATTCTCTCGAGCCTTCTCAATCATATCCGGGGTCATATCAACCCCAATGACTCTACCACTAGGCCCCACCCTTCTCGATGCCGCGAACATATCCAATCCAGCTCCACTGCCAAGATCCAGGACGGTCTCACCTTCCTCCAAGCTGGCCAGGGCAACAGGATTACCGCAACCCGCAAACGACTCAGTCAATGAGGATGGCAATCCGTCCACCTCATATCCGAGAGCCTCTGCCAGGGACTTCTGAGTCACCTCAGGTGTGCTCCCACAGCATTGGGAACCAGCCTTGGTCTCAGGAGCACAGCACTCTGTTCTTGAGGCAACACGGGAGTACGCCGCTCTCACCTCTGATTTGATCTCATCGGGGGTCATTTCGCTGACTTTCTTTGTCATGATATCACTACCGTACAATCCAGTGGGCGTCACACAACGAACCTAGAAGCGAGAGAGTAGCTCACTCCACTGCACAGAGCTCCATTTGTGCACCGTGAGCCTGAACAGCTGCTGTCACCCTCCAGTCGCTTCTCAGAGGGGCATCTCTCATGTGCATCGGCACACTCCAGCTCTTCTCGCATTCTCGTCATTTCGCTCGCCACGTTATAGGATGTCCAATATTGGGTGTCCGATATATATACTTAAATGTATCGGATATCCAATACGAATCATGAGTGACCCCTCTGAAGTAGACACCTGCTGCCCGCCAGATTGCTGCGACATGAGAGGGATGCTCACGTTTCAGATTCTATGGGAGCTTCGAGGTCAGGAGCTGAATGGCCAGCAGATTGCTGAGAGGATAGCCGAGCGCCGCGGCTCGAAGCCAACTCCAGGGACCATCTACCCTGCCTTGAAGGAGCTGAAGTCCAGACGTCTCATCAAGGGCAGGAAAAAGGGAAGGCAGGTAATCTACAGTCTGACCGCTGCAGGGGAGAGGGGAGTGAAGGAAGCTGCAGTCTATTTCGTTCAGGCCTTTGGGGACATAGTGGATGAGATCAAGGTCAAGGTCATCGCAGTTGAGGGGCAGTGTACTGAATGTACTGACGAGCCAGAAGTACGAGTGGTCGTAGTGGATGAACGCGACCAAGACTCGGCGTAGCCTGTAGCCGTCCTTACATCAGACTTAAAAGGGATTTTTAACAGCCCTCCTCGTTCCTTATATACTTTATAAGGGCCGGAGTTGGACCAAGAAGTGCCGAGGCCAAGCCCAGTTACCAAGATAGAGAACGTCGTTGCCTCTGTGATTCTCAACCAGAGGCTGGATCTCGACGAGATTGCGGCTACCATGCCCAATGTGGAATTCGATCCAGAGCAGTTTCCCGGACTTGTCTACAGACTCAAGAAGCCCAAGACAGCCACGCTGATTTTCAACAGCGGGAAAATGGTGTGTACGGGGGCCAAGAGTGAGAAGGAAGCCAAGCGGGCTGTACACAAGATCGTGAAGAACATCAAGGAAGCTGGAATAGAGATTACCGGCAAGCCAATCATCGTTGTTCAGAACATCGTAGCTAGCGCCAGCTTGGGCGCGGAGCTTAACCTCGAACTGGCCGCCATGAAGCTCGAGAACACCCTTTACGAACCTGAGCAGTTTCCAGGCCTCATATACAGGATGCGAGACCCCAAGGTGGTCATTCTGCTGTTTGGTTCAGGAAAGCTCGTCATTACGGGCGCGAAGTTCGAACCGCAGATTGACGAGGCTGCCGAGAAGGTCATGGACCGGCTTCTCGAACTAGGCGTCATGAGAATCCCAGAAGGAGAAGACTGGGGCGTCACCTACGAAGAAGAAGACGACTGGTAGTCTGATTAAGGAGTTCCCCTCAGAGAGGGGACTCCCTCTATTCCTTTTTGCCGCCAAGTGGTTTATTACGCGGATGGGCAGTCTGTTAAGCCAGAATCCATAGGGAGGAGCTGCAGTGGAGCTTGAGGGGAGAATTGTCAATGCTGAGCTCGGGGAGACAGACGGCTTCGAATACGGCACAATTGCCGTTGAAACATCTGAAGGTGTGACTAGAATCAGGGTCACAAGAGACACTGAAGGACGAGTCCCACCAGACGGGTCCATCGTTCGGATCACATACAAAGGCGACGCCCTGCTCATCGCCGAGCGAATCGATGTATTGACAATAGGCGAAGGAAGAGCCATGATAACCGAGCCTCCGGGAGGTGGCGGGTTTGCGAAGATCGAGTGGCCCGTCGCATGCGTTGCATGTGGAGGTGGAGGCGAGCTAACCAAGTACAGCTACCTTCATACCCAGAGCCAATCTGTTTACTTGGGCTACACCAGGCAAACAGCAACACACCGCTTGGTAGCTGAGGGATATCTCTGTCCTGAATGTCTTCGAAAAACTGAAGAGAAACTCAGAAACCCCGAGAGAATCACTCTCGCTCTGCTGATCGTAGGTTTGATCATGGCCTTCGTGTTCCCATTCTTTCCAAGTCTCGTTCCGTTCATTTCGTGGGTTCCAGCATACAACCTCTACTTCCCGTCCATAACAGCGATAATCATCTACGTGGCCATGGCGGGGGTTCCAGGATTTCTGTACTACGCCTTTTCAGAGAGGAAGAAGTGCCCCATCCGTGAACATGTACAGGTCTATCTTGCTGTACTATCTGACGTTGAAGTGCCCTCATGGAAGGTTGTCATCAAGAATCCTGAATACAGGGAACGGTTCGCTGTGCTGAACGGGAGCGAAGCAGTGGCCAGCGGAGCCGGAGTGGCTTGGTTCAAGAGACACTATGGCAATTTCTGCATTACCTTATGTTGCGCAGGAGTCGTGTTTCCTATCCTTGCTGTGTTGATCGTCAAGCTCATCACTGGCTGAGAATATACCACGCACAGAATCAGGAACTGACCAAGAACCAGTTGTGATGTCGCTCGGCGGCAGACTCCATGAATCAGAAGCGGAATCTGAAAGCCGGGAGAAGGACACGAGCCTGCCAACCGAGCCTGGAGAAAACACGACGACTAGAATCGGAGGGAAGAGCTAGTACAGGACGTTCATCCGTGAAGCCAGTCTACTCGAGATTTGCTCCCAGTTGTCAACAAGGTGCGAGCGGTTGAGCCTGAACGAGAACTCAGGGGACCTCACGCAGTTAGCGCACGGGGAGGGCTTCCAGTACGTGAAGGCGCTCAGATAGTGACTGCAGTTGTAGCAGCCCATTGAGACCGGCTGGTGAGTGACCTTCTTCTCCTTCTCATTCCGCAGTCGACTGAACAGCTTCTTCTTTGCTGGAGTCACCTGAGGATAAAGCGACGAAGAGGCGTCACCACTGGGTTTCGGACTCTCCACTGCACTCATGTTAACACCTGTATACCTCTTGTATACGAAATGTTATAAATGTGTCTACCCCATCTATGACAGCAAAACCTGCAACTAGAACGTTCTTCGAGGTTGTTCTCTTGCCCGACACCATGGTTCGAGTCCCAAAGGCTCTACAGGAAAGATTCGAGAAGCTGGACAGAAAGGATTCATGGAAGTCCTTTCCTGCATTCGTGAGAGAGTCCATCCGTTTGGCGCTGGACAAGCAAGAGGCCCTGGACAGGCACGAGAACAGCTAGAATCTACTTCTTGCCCTTCTTTGCCGGTTGCTTCTTGTCAGTCTTCTTCTTGTCAGCCTTCCTCTTGTCGGGCTTCTTGCCGCTCTTCTTCTCCTTCTTGGGTTCGTCCTTGCTCTTCTTGGCGCTCTTAGCGGACACCACAACTTCCTGACCGCTGGCTATTGCCCAGGCCTCAACATTCGCGCTCTCCTCAATACTCCCAAGCATCGTTGGACGCTTTATCTCCCGTATCTCTTCCTTTCTGATGATCTTAGCTCCAAGCCGTTGAGTGATACGCAGAATTCTGATGGTTGACCTCTCCTGCATTCGTTCGTTCAGCATTATCACAGGTAGAATGAAAGCCATCACAAAGAAAGGCAAGCCGATTGTCCAAAGGAGACCTAGAGTCACATAATAGAACAGCACCCCTTCTTGGAGAAGGGTTTCAGCGGCAGTCCCGCCCTGCATCAGTGGAAGGATGATAGGTTCGTAGAATTGAGATATGAACATTGTAATGGGAAATGCGAGCAGAGCGTACCCTCCAAGCATATTAGCAATCCACCGGCCCACGCCTTGCGTATCCGGGCATTGGCGCAGATTGAGATTGTCTGACTTGAGATGAGTGACAACACCAGCGTCGTTCAGCACCCAAGTGGGCATGAATAGAAGCAGGGCGATCGGCATGAAGACTAGTGATGTCATCAGTGAGATCACTATGGGTACCAGAGGCTGTACTTCAAGTGGCACAAGAGAAACGACATCAGTCGTTCCGAATACGAACATCTTGAGGGGGTCCCTGAACATCTGAGCGGAGGCTACGCTGAAGAGCGCGGGTGCAGCTGCTCTCCGAACCATCTGAGTGCCATTGAAGTCCTTTCCGATGTTCATTATGTTGAGTTCGTATCGAGTGCTCTTCACAACCTTAGTGATGAAGAGTATCAAAACCGCAACGGGAACCGCGGCCAAGATGTACTCCAGGAAGAGGATTGGAAACGCGACGATGATAACGGTGACCAAGTCAAGACCAAGACTGGGAGTCAATCCAAGAATGGAACTCATGAAGTCGGGGAGTGGCGTAGAGGGCGGGAAAGAGCGCGTTACAAGGAGTATCAGCTGTATCGCTACAGCTGTCCCACCCACAAACATGAAGACCGGTCCTGCGAATCGTCTTGCTCCCATCTGTCTAACCTAGCAGGCAGTCAAACGGTGTGCAATGTATATCTTCCGGGTAAATCCATCCGCCTTAGAACAGACCCATCTGCCATAGTGGAGGTATGCACAATACCAGGACAATCATGGCAAGCACGAAGAGCACAACACGAGCCTTTGAGACCGGCACTGTGTCATTTAGTGGACCGGGATGGCCACCTCCGGCAGAGAGCGCTATTATCAGCACTGCCATCAAGATGTAGCCAAACAGCAACAGAATGACGAGGGCCACCCATCCAATCTGCTTGTGAATCTTCGCAGGCACAATGGCGCGCAGTGCGTGTCCCCCATCGAGCTGCGCGACGGGGAAGAGGTTCAATGACGTCACAAGCATACCAACCCATGCGGCGAAGGCAATCGGATGGATGAACAATGTGCCACCTCTGGGTATGAAATCTACAAATATGAAGTCCATGAGAGAGAACAGCAGAGGCACAGGCAGAGAGGCAGACTGGCTGGGGAATCTCTCACCGATTGCTATCAGTTGGTCAGCAGTCACAGGTACCGACATCAGGTACCCTATGACAAGTACTATCAGCGTGATAGCGAACCCGGCAAACGGTCCAGCGAGTCCCATGTCTATGAGGTCTTCTCGATTCTTTGGGGGGCTTTTCTGCGAGATGAAAGCACCAAAGGTTCCGCCTATCCAAGGCAGACCCGGAATGAAGTATGGCAGAGATGCCTCTATCTTCCTTCGCTGACTCATCTTGTAGTGGCCCATCTCGTGAGTGAATATGATCCCCATAAGTGCCAGAATGAACGTCCCCGTGACAAACAGGATGTCCCAGATAGAAACGCCAAGAGGATAGAATATGGAGAGGAACACAGGTTGTGTTGCCTGAAGGAAGCCAGCAAGAGCAATGCTAGCAAGCGTGGCAATAAACAACGCGTAGTTGATCCTTCGGTCCCCCTCGGGCTGCTTCTGGATAGGCACAAAGCGCATGACATACTCGCCTTCGGCTTTGTTTCTCCATCTGACGACCGGCCAGACCTTGAGACGCTCGGTCTGCTCTTCGATGTCCCTGAAAACAGCTTCCTGCTCCTTGTTGTCAGGAATGACGCCGCCTGCCCATTTGACCACGAAGGTTGGCATCCCGTATTCAAGAAGACTCATTTCGACCTCGAATCTTAGAGATATCACTGCATGGAGCTCGGTGAAGGTGGGGTAGCTAATCACCTGACTATAATGGTCGTCATCTATGGCCACTTGCGAGCCTCCGTGTGTAGCTCGCTGTTTCCCTGAGTGATTATAACGTTATCCGCATGGGCAGCCTCATCGGTAGAACTCGTACCAGTGCCTCACCGAAACAAGTCCCCATCTTTCAAGACCCTCTTTCCAGGCATCAGGGTACATTCCCAACTCTATGAATTCTTCAGGTGATATGCCGTCTGAAATCCCCTGCTTCACTGATTCACGCAGTTTCCTGAGATTGGAGGCATATTCGGCAACATCTCTCACGGAGCAGATCTTACCATGCCCCGGTACAACGACCCCATAGGGTTCCTCAGCAATGGAATCCAGAGCCTCAATCCACTTGTCGGGACTGCAGGTAGGGTCACCTGCATACGGGAATTGCCCTTGAAAGATGAGGTCTCCAACGAATGCGATCTTGTGAGACGGAACGACGACAATAGCGGACCCAGAGGTATGACCTCCAGTCCACCGGACGACAATCTCGCTCTCTTCGCCAATCCTAATCTCGTCATCAAAAGTGATGTCAGGCAGACGGATATCAAGATCCTGAAGGGCCTGCCAGAGAACAGGGCGTTCATCCTTAACACTCTTGTACGTTGCCAGAAGAGAATCAAGACGCCAGTTCGACTTCATGTTCTCCTCACATCGTCGAAACATCTCTGTGGAACCGATCACAGTTGCATCAGGGTAGGCCTGTGCCCCGAATACATGGTCGCTGTGTGAGTGGGTGTAGATGAGCTTACCAATCCGCAGCCCATGACTCCTCTCCAGGAACTCAGCGTTGTTTCTTGTTAGTGTGTGGGCAGTACCTGCGTCGACTGCGACTATCTCTTTGGGCAAGACAATTGCCCCAGTGTTTCCACCGTTTTCTCCAGAAGTATCTGCGTAGACGCCTGTGGCCAGTTCTTCAAGAGCCATGTCGAGAGGAACTGACTTTCGAGTTATAGTTGTTTGCCAGAGTCACTCTGAGAGAGTCCTCAGAATGCCCTCCAATGCACCTTCTGGACCCTTGAACACCCTGACCCTGAAGCGAACTCCAATCCTCTCGGCTATTCCTCTACATGCGTCGATATCAACGCCGGGAATGTCTACTGCTGACAACTCAACAGTCATCCGCTCCTTGCATCGCTCAGCGAAATCGATGATTGATTCGTAGGTAGCCCTCCCGAACTTCGGTCTGCATAGCCTCAGGTAGGTGTCAGGATCCTGAGCATTCAGAGACACTTGGACTCTATCCAGGCCTGCGTCGGCCAGCTCATCAATGACGTCCCTCTCAGGATGAATCAGTAGCCCTTGACCATTCGTGTCCATTCGGACAGGAATATCTGTGATTCGCTTCACCACATTGATTGCGGCGAGGGTGGTTTCAAGGTTGAGCAGTGGTTCCCCAAATCCGACAATCGCGGCCTCTTCGTACTGATCACTCAGCGTCTCCTCAATTGCAGTGGCCATTTCCTCGGGTGTGGGGTCTCGAGCAAGTCGAAGGTTGAAATTGAAGACCCCATCACTGAACTGCCTAACACAGAACAGGCAGTCATTGGTGCACTCTGAAGTGGGGTTGATGTAGAAGCTATTGCCACGCCAGTATGTGAGATGATTATCCGACATCGGTCAAGCACTCATAGCTAGCCTAGGTATGGGTCCTAGACTGCGATTCCCTGCTGCCCTCGTCCGTTTTAACCTTCCCGAAAGCGACAGCCGAGTGTTCAGTTGAACCGCTGCTGGCAATATGTAACTCTCGCCTTCAATTGGGTAGCTGCTTCACGGAACCTGCCTAGACTTCCACCAGTGATATACCATCCAAAGCAGAAGGATTGCATACCACGCGACCGAACCTACAATCAGAGCAAGTAGGATCCCGATGGCATCGCCATATGGGGTTGGGCCAACTATATCAGCGAAGATGGCAACTGCCAGGAGAACCATCATCAGGTTGAACACCAAGAACCCCAGGAAGCCGACAATCGTCATGCCATTCTTGTACATCATCCTTGCCAGCTCTGTCCCCATGAGCACAATCAAGCATCCGATGACAAACACAAGGCTGTAGGTGCGGTTTATCACATCGCCTGGAAGGGTAGAGAAGAAGGTCGAAAGGAACAGCATGACAGAAAGGAAGAATACAAGGACACCATAGAGACTGCCAATCATCTTGCCTGCTTCTGCAGGCTTAGCTACATCTTCTTGACTCAACGAATCTCCTCCGTTCATCTTTTCTTCATCTAAGTATAAAACCTATTCGACAGGCAAACGGAAGAGAGCGTGTCGTCACGAGAAGGCCCAGATGAAGGTAAGCACTGCAGTCGCCAAGGTCATCAGTAGAGCAACAACTGTGCCATATCGGATGACTTGACCTTCAATCCCTATCTGATCAATGACTGCTGCAGCATTCTGAATCTTAGCAGGGCTCAACACACTTGCTAAGCCGCCACCAATCCCGTTGGAGGCTGCAACAACCAAGGGATTTGCGCCAATAAGCACACTCGTACTTGCCTGGTAGTGATAGTTCGTGAACATGGCTATGGCAGAGGTCTCAGAACCAGAGATGAACCCGGCCAGAAGCCCAAGGAAGGGGGCCAGCAGTGGATACAGAATCCCAAGACCTGCGGTGACAGTGGCTAGAAGGTAGATCATATTGGAGCTGGGGTCCGAGGGTGGAGTCATAACGCCTGACACAAAAGTGAAGCCGCTGAAGTTCATCACCTCAGCCATTGCGAAGAAGATTGCTGCCGCAAGGACGGGCCGAGGAGCCCGCTTGAGGAAGCGCCTCATTGTATTGCCAAGTACTTGTCTGTCTCTCGAGAGAAACGGCACAGAGACCAGGGTGGCGATGAGCATCAGAGTGTACGCTTGCCACATGAACTTGGTACTGACTGAATAGGGTCTCACATCACCGCCAATCAGGACCTGCCCGAAGGTGAAGACCACATCAAGATCACGCGAAAGGAATTGCTTGATCGGGTCAATCAGAGTTGTGGCCAGAGACAGGATGACCAGTGCAAGCCAGGGAATAGACGCTCTTCTAAGAGACATTGAGCCTTCAATCGTAAGGTCCTCTTCAGTGAGTTCAGACCGGTCTATGAGCTTCCTGCGCCTTACACGGGTATACAGGAAGATGACCAGAATCACTACGGCACCGGCCACAACATTCGTGATCCGTGTCAAGTTGACGAACGGAAGATTGCAGACAATCGCAGAGAGCCCAGCTGTGGCACCGCAGAGTGCAGCCAGAAGAAGTCCCTCTCGGTTGAAGAGAAGCTTTCTTCCACCTGCAATCCAGAGCATAGAAACAGAGATTCCTACAGTGATGATAGGCATGTAGGCCGCGAACACAGACCCAGCTTGCCAGGCGAGAATCTCACTACCCGATGCTTGACCATAGTAGACCTGGAAGACATCAACAGGGACGGCAAGAAGAGCAAAGGTTGTCAAAGGATCGTATCCTATTGACGGTAAGGCCACAGCCACTAGGGGGGAGAAGCCCAAGGCCAACATTACAGGGGGGAGCATGGACACAGGCGTCGCGCCAATCCCCACCAGGAAAAGACCAAGGCCGAGACTGATCAGCATTATCTGCATCGGTCTACTCCCTCCACCTAGAGTCTTGAAGAACACTATTAGCCGCTGAAGTGCTCCCACTTCCTGCATGTAGGTCATCATCAGGATGGATGTCGCCACCATCAACGAGATCGGAAATGACTTCACGATGCCAGCCAAGCTGACAACGATTGCCAGTCCAGCGTCCGTGTTGAAGGCCACGATGGCTATGAACACTGTCAGGAGCCACACGACAACGCCTGTAGTGTCGGCAGCTCGGTGCAGGAAGACAAGAAGCACGAAGGCCAGAAGTATTGGCAGAATTATAAGAAGGAATCCCAGGGTGGGCTCCACCTCTAAGCCCCCTTCTTCTCTAGAAAGCCGTTCGCGTAGTACCACTCAATGGCTCTCTTGATACCATCTCGCATTGTGACTTGGGGAGACCATGAGAGAAGTCTCTTCGCCTTGTCATTCTGGTACCACCTATCCTCATCCATGCTCTGGACTGTCTGCATATGCCAGAGGAACGTAGTCCGCTTTCGGTTCTTGAGGGGACTCAATAGCCCTATTCCAATCTTAGCTAACGATGTAGGAACTCGGCGCTTGGGTATGCCAACGCCAAGACACTCACCGACGAACTCGAAGAGCTCGTTGTAGGTCAGAGGTTCATCCGGGCATAGTATCACTGTGTTGTTGAGAGCCGCCTTAGAAGTGATGGCCTTCACGAATCCTTCCACGACATCATCTACGTGCGTGTACATCAGATGCTTCTTTCCATCACCAGGTAGAACGGGGAGCGCTCCTTCGTTTACGGCTTCAATTGCCTCGAAGGCGGTGTAGAGGTCCCCTTCGCCCATAATCCCAGTGGGACGCAAGATGATATGGTCGAGCCCGGTCTCGCGACTTATCTCACGAACAGCCTGCTCCGCCAGAACCTTGCTCTTCGAGTAATCGAACTGAGGATTGAGCTCAGTGTCCTCATTACCAGGGGGATATCTAACAGGCCCGATAGTCTCTGTTGTCGAGCAATAGACGAATCGACTTACCGAAGTACCTACACACGCGTTCATGAGGTTCCTAGTGCCCTCGACGTTCACGCGATAGAGGAGATCGACGTCATTGGGGTAGAAATCGAAATACGCGGCGAGATGAATGACTACTTCAACATCCTTCACTGCCTCTTCAAGTGCCTCGATGTCAAAGAGATCGGCCTCTCTGAACTCGGTAGCCTCAGGCAAGCCTTCGCGATTGCTTGTGCCGCGGACAATGGCCAGAAGAGAATGACCTTCCGCTATTATGCGGGGACATAGACGTCTCCCAATGAAACCGGTCGCCCCCGTTACCAGGACCTTCATGCGATTCAGCCTCAGGAGGGAACCTGACTGTGGTGCATTTATCTGTTCCCAATTTGCCGCCTAGAACCACTCCGGAATGTTTGACAGCCTGAGAGCCGAGCACTACGTAGACGATTCATACGCGTTGTCGAGGAGAGGGAGAACCTCTCCTGCCTTCCCTGACAAGTGAACATCCACGACCCGTGTGAGAGGAGTAGTTTCTATGTTGATCTCGATGATGACACCGCCATTTCTCCTTACCAGGAGAGGGAACGAAGCTGCAGGCTGTACCAGGGCGGACGTGCCCACCACAATGCAAGCGTCTGACCTCTCGATGTGACTGTGTGCGAGGGCCATAACCTCAGGGTCTAGCGATTCACCAAACCATACCACCGAGGGGCGGAGAAGATTGCCACACTCTGGGCAGATAGGAGTGTCTCCCGCAGGCTCTGTCAGGTAGCCTGTATGAGAACACGCTGTGCACCTGGTAGCCCACAAGTTTCCGTGAACCTCGAGCAGATCGGAAGAACCTGCTCTCCTATGAAGTCCATCAACATTCTGCGTGATGAGGGCCTTCAGCAGTCCAATGTGTTGCCACTTCGCAAGCGTCTGGTGGGCTGGGTTCGGCTGACACGAGGATATGAGATTCTGCCTCCAAGCGTACCACTGCCAAACAAGATCGGGGTCGCGCTGGAAGGCCTGAGGAGTTGCCAGGTCCATGGCGTTGTATTGCTTCCATAGACCATCCTCACCCCTGAAGGTAGGAACATTGCTCTCCTTGGATATTCCGGCCCCAGTGAGTGCTATGAGATAGTCAGCTCCTCTGATGGCCTCGACTGCACGCTTGATGGCCTCGTTCATTTGCTTCCCCTGAGGGAGCATCCCACTTAAGCTCCCTTGTCCACATAGCATCCTGCCATCGCCAGCAATCTTATTAGGTGCGAAACATGGTTAACCATTGTGAACACACAAGTGGGGAATAGACTTGTCAGATAGGGCCAAAGTGAAGCAACGGAAACGCCGGACATGGATGATGCCGCAGGAAGTCGAGGTCTGGTATGTGCTCCCTGCAGTAAGACGTGAACTCGCCAAGGCGATGAAGACCAAGGTTGTGGATCGAATTGGCGAAGATGGTAGGTTGAGGAAGCACAAGATTACTCAGAAGGAAATCGCGAAGATGCTAGGAGTAACCGAGCCTGCAATCACACAGTATCTACTGAAGAAGGGGAAGCGTTCACGCGGAGACCAAGTTCAGCTACCTGATAGAGTGCTGCCCCGAATTGAGGCCTCAGCCGACGAGATTATCTCTGTGTTCGAGAGTAGTGCTTCGGAAGAGCAAGTCTACGAGTCCATGACACGAGAGATCAACCGAATCATAAGGCATCTCAGAGACGAGGGAATTATGTGCGACATCCATAAGCAGTTCAGCGTCCACGTAGGCGACACTTGTGATGCGTGCAAGAACTACTGAAGTGAGTTTGTCCCACAAGACTTTATTCAGAACCTTCACCAGACGTGACCATCAAGGTGAGGACAATTGAACGGCAAGATAGTCGTCAGTACCGAAGACTCCCATGCACTCATAACCATATCCAGGCCAGACAAGCTCAATTCTGTGACCAGAAGTATGCTTGATGAATTTCGCGAGGCAGTCCTACACATAGCCAATGAGCCCAAGATCAGAGCAATCGTCTTCACTGGAGACGGCGGCCAAGCATTCTCCGCGGGATTCGACAAGGAGATGATTACGAGCTTGGAGGGACCGGAGGCAGCCGAGTTCTTCAAGGGTCTTGAGAAGACAATCCGGCTGATCCGCGAGAACAGAACGTGTGTCACAGTCGCTGCCGTCAATGGGTACGCCATCGGCTTCGGAGCCATGGTTGCCTCAGCCTGTGACTTCAGGTTGTTCTCAGACACTGCAGTCTTTCGGCTACCGGAGATTGACTTGTCTATATTTCCAGGTGCTGGAGCGGCATCCAATCTTCTTCATCTGGTCGGACCTTCCAGAGCAAAGGACATTCTTATGACAGGAAGACAAGTCTCTGCGAGGGAAGCACTTCAGATTGGACTTGCAGATATGCTCGTGCCTTCGAATGACCTCATGAAGAGAACAATGGAGTTCGTCAAGGGTCTCCTAGAAAAGGACCCCATGATTCTCATCAGAACTAAGACATTGGTAGATGGAATGACAGGGAAGGACATAGGCGAGGCGGACGAACTCGAGAGCGTGTACCTTGACGAGTGGCTCAGAGAGGTCTAGGGTCCAGCTCAAACCCATTCTTTTAAGTAGGAACAGACTCTTCACTCGGTCCCCAGTTTCAGAGAGATGATATACTATGTCCAAGAAGGCAGTTGTGGCGATTGGCGGGAATAGCCTCATAAAAGACAAGCAACACAAGACAGTCCCTGATCAGTATGCAGCTACGGCGGAAACGTGTAAACACATAGCAGACATGATTCAGCAGGGCTGGGAGGTCGTTATTACCTCGGGAAACGGGCCGCAAGTTGGCTTCATTCTGAGGCGTTCTGAACTCGCAGAGCACGAACTGCATCCAGTGCCCCTGGACTACTGTGGCGCCGACACACAGGGAGCCATAGGCTATATGATTCAGCGATCCCTCTACAACGAGTTCCACAAGAGAAACATGCTCAAGCACGCAGTCTCTGTAGTGACCCAGGTGAGAGTTAGCAAGGACGACCCAGCGTTTGAGGATCCTGCAAAGCCAATTGGATCGTTCATGGATGAGAAGGATGCTAAAGAGAAGGCGGAAAAGGAAGGATGGCAGATAAGGGAAGACGCCGGCCGAGGCTGGCGTCGCGTTGTAGCGTCTCCCATTCCAAAGGAGATCATCGAGCTTCCAGCAATCAAGGCTCTGATTGAAGATGGTATTGTGGTCTACGCAGTCGGAGGAGGAGGCATTCCTGTTGTGGCTGATAGCGAGGGAAATCTCGAAGGTGTAGCCGCGGTAATTGATAAAGACAGGGCATCAAGCCTATTGGCGACAGGCCTTGACGCTGATGTCCTTTTGATCTCCACGGCAGTGGAGAAGGCGTACTTGAACTACGGCAAGGACAACGAACAAGCTATTGACAAGATGGACCACATTCAGGCACAACGATACATCGAAGAAGGACACTTCTCACCCGGCAGCATGCTGCCGAAGATTGAGGCCTGTGTGGAGTTCATCAAGAACGGCGGTGAGATGGCAATAATCACAGACCCACCCAATATCACAAGAGCGCTTAACGGCGAAACTGGTACCAGGATTGTGGCCGGCTTCGCAGTTCCACCTCCGCCCGAAAGGAGATAGACTGAAACCGCTACATATATGCTCAAGCAGCGGCTGTAGCAACTTGATCAATATGACCATTGATAGAGTTACCACGGATCGTGCTCCTAAGGCAATCGGACCATACTCGCAGGGAATCAAGGCGAATGGACTTGTCTTCTGTTCAGGCCAGATCCCAGCTGACCCTGCCTCAGGAGAGCTGGTTACCGGAACAATCACTGAGCAGACCAAACAGTGCCTCACAAACCTGAAGGCTGTCATTGAGGCGGCAGGCTCATCTATCGAGCGAGTTGCGAAGGTGACGGTCTTTCTCAGAGATATGAATGACTTCGGAGAGATGAATGAGGAGTACAAGAAATGGTTCTCCGACCCACCTCCGGCAAGGGCTGCGGTGCAGGTAGCAAGACTACCGAAAGATGTAGGCATCGAGATTGAAGCCATCGCAGTTCTCTAGGTGGCTATAAGCACTGAGGGGTATGACATTCTAGGGGGAATAAGGGCAGCCGCGCACCACCCTCAGTTCAACCCTTTCCCAACTCTTTTATCCTCACGATGTGTTTCGCCTTTCATATCGAGGACTGATTCACTTGGACTCAGGACAGAAGATGCTCTACGGGTTCCTCCTCGGGGTCTTGCTCGTTTCGGGAGGAGTTCTTGTAGCTATTTCCATACTCCAAGACCTCCAAGTAGACCCCCCAGACCCGCCAGCAGTCATGCTAGTAGGAGAGTCAGAGGTGAACGTGACTCTCCAAGAAATGCTACAGGGGGACGTCATCACCCGTTTGGGTGCATACCAGAATCGCCTAGGGAACATTGGAGGAAACGGAACATACCAGGGAGTCAGGGTCTCGGACCTAGTGGACCTGGTCGGAGGGATGGCTGAGTCTGACAACGTAACAGTCATTGCGCTGGACGGCTACAATCAGACATTCCCGTACTCGAAGGTCTATCCGAACCAGAGCTACTATGACCTCCAAGGTGACATGGTGATAGCTTTCGGTTTCGAGGGTGACCTTGTGCCTAGTTACTCAGAAGGGTTCAGGCTGATGTTTCTCCCTGAAGATGGTCTGTACTCAAATGCAGACGCCAATGCTACCACGGACCCCGACCCGCCAGGTGCGGGCCCTCAGTGTGTCACCAATGTGATTCGAGTCGAGGTGGGAAGGGCGATTTCCTCCATGCAATCCCACGAAAGAGACAACTCGCAATCAATGCTTTCAGAACAAGCTTTTTCTTGGTTCGCCTGCCGGACAGCTCCATACGAGAACCATATGAGTATACGGAGCAGGATTGAATGAGAGCACCTCGGAGCGCTTGTGATGGAGCGGATACTTGCCTAGAGCAGGCTAGAGACCTCCAGAAGAAGAAGCGCTATCTGGAGGCCATCCGCGAGTACAGAAGAGGTCTTGGCTTCGACCCAAAGAGCGTGAGAGCTTGGGAAGGAATCGTGTCCTGCAATCTTGAACTCGGAAATGGAAGAATGGCAATCGAGGCCCTAGACAATCTGGTCAGAATCGATCCAAGCTCCTCCACACTATGGACGGACAAGGGTTACCTTCATCTCCTGCTCAACGAGAATGCGGAGGGTATTGGCGCACTTCGTGAAGGCCTGAGAATCCATCCGAAGAAGATTAGAGAGTGGGAACTGCTAGCTACGGCTCTGATTGCCGAGGAGGAGTGGGAGGAAGCTATTGACGCGATTCAGAAGTCGCTTGATCTGAATCCCAATTCTGCAATCTCGTGGTACAATCTTGCAGTGTGCCACCTAGTCTTTGATGACTATGGTTCAGCCATCGAGGCAGCTGAATACGCGGTGTCTCTAGATCCTTCACTCTCAATCCTGGCAGACGAGTGGCTGGACCTCGTGAGAGACGAAGAACTCGAGGAAGACTACCCCTTTCTAGACGGAATTGTGGCCAGCTAGGCGCCCTGGCCGGGCTCGGGCTTCAAATCATTCATGAACTTCTCAATGGCGTCCTTCTCTTTCGACATCTTGAACGATGATGCAGTCTCCATTGCTTCATCCAGCGCCGAGAGAATCCGGCCGAGTTCGAGTTCTCTCTGTCTTTCATCTTTGATAGCCCTGCATGCGGCTATCCTCTTCGGCAGGACATTGAGCAGCCCTTCAATGACTTCTCTGGCTTCTTCCTTCTCCAGTGTTGTGCCAGCAGAATCATCATCACGAGATTTCACTATTCTCTCGATTTGCGAGTGGAGCCGCCTGTACTCCTCGAGAGCTCCTGAGAGAACCTTGTGGACTTCGCTGTCTTCTTCCGAGTCTTTCAGGGCCTCGGCCAGTTTGTCCATTGCGCCCCGAAGATAGTCCCGCCGCTCATTGAGCGTTGTCCGCTTCCTTTCCATCCATCTCCATTCATTGGAGATACGTCGCGTGAGGGCCAAGGCCTGATTGATGGTCTCGCGGAAGTCTGTGTATCTGTCCATGGCTCGTTGAAGTTCCTGGTCTAGAGAGTCAACAAGGTTGGTTAGCTGGTAGCTGAGCATGTCACTGGCCTGGGCTTCTGAAAGAACCCTGCTCTCCTTGATAGCTCTGCCTGCCGATGCCCAGAGATTCTCGACCTCTTCAGGCTCCATGTCGGTCCGCTTCTTGACTTCGAGCTCCTCTGACAACTGCCGGATGTCGTGACTCAGAACGCTGATCTCTTCCATCTTTGACCGCAGAAGCGCCTTTCCGAGCTTATCATTGAGTTCATCGGTCAGCATCTGCCGTTCCTCTGGAACTTCAAGAAGAGCATGTGTGTTGTCGATGAGCAGCTGCAAAGCGTTCTCATACTCCTTGACGGCTTCATGAAAGACGCCATCTTGATAGCATTCATCGCCCCGCTTCTCGAGTTGGATTGCGCTTTCCAGAACATCATAGGGAGAGGTCTTCAGCAGGCTGTCTTTCCACAGAACAGGCCCCTCTGAGCAGACATCCAGCGGCCTCCCTCCTGCAACCAGCCGAATGACAAAGATACCTCCGCTGGTTGCCACGTAGAGAAGGTCGTGGTCAGCGTTGACCCACTGGACTCTCTGCCCTTCAAGAGCAACGGCCCCCACCTCCTCTCCCAGCTTAAGATCCCAGAGCACAAGGGTGCCATTAGCTGACGCTGAGACGAGGTAGTAATTGCTAACCCAGAGTGAGTGAACCGGCTGTGATTTCTCTGGCTCCAATGTCTTCACAAGTTTGTATTCAACTCTATCATATACCTCAATCTCTCCCGATCCCGTACCGACCAGAACGAACTCGCTGTTCCCCGACACAACCCCGCTCTTGCCCTTCATGTCCAAACGGGCCAGCTCGGAGGGGGCAGCATCCTTTGCCTTGAGCCACACCCTTGGCTCCTCCTTACGCGTACTCGTACAGATTATCCTGTCATCAGACCAGAGACTCGTGATGTCAGACTTATGCAATTGCCAGCTGTTAGTGTCGTGGGGTGGGTCTTTTTGAATCGACACAAGCCGGCCATCTCTTGCTCCGACGAAGAAGTAGTCACCGTAAAGAGTAGCCGCCACGGCTTGATAGGACAGCTCAAACCATCCCATCATGCCCCATGATTCCTTGTTCCACACGTAGACTCTCTTCTCACAAGTTGCGTAGACCTGCGTTTCGTCTACATCGACTGCGAGCGGCTCGGTTGCAGTCTCTCCGAGCTCAGCCACGAGCTGCCAGCTCTCCTTTGACCAGACCCGGACCCTCTGGTCTCTACAGGCCGCATAGAGGAACCGATCATCGTAGGCTAGGTCAATGGCATCGACATCGAGCTTGGTGACGGTCTCGTAGCTGACGTGAGCAGAATCATTACTACCTTCCATCGGTCTATCGCCTCAGGGGGAGGCATTAGTTGGGTTAGTGGCAGGAGGAGTCCTTAAGGCAGTTTCCCTCTGCACAAGATTTCGCCTCCAGAATGTCAGAGCCCGTCGAGATGGTTCAATACGTAGCACATTCTTTGAAAAGGGAGGACCGACAGAAAAAGAACTTAAGACATACTAGGAATTCACAGCCACACCAGACGGAGGTAGGTCTTATGGACAGCCATGGATGGCGACGCGAACTGGATAGGTTTGCTGAACTCAAGGGTATTCTCACATCAGTCAATCCTACGATGGAGGAGCAAGCCAATCGTCAAGTACGTCACCTTTACGATATCTTTGCTAATCTAAGCAAGCTTGAGAACGACCTGACATCAGCAGGTTTCATGAAAAAGAGGAAGGTTCAGACGGAGGTCGATAAGACCTCAAGTGAACTCGAAGATGACTTCATGAGGGCCACTCGCGACTTCGCCGAGCACTTCAGAAAAGAGCACAAGGATGCTCTGGCCATTGTTCCTAAGATACAGGAACTGAAGCCTGCAGAAACGAAGGCCATTGCCGCTATCAACTTCCCAGGGATTGGTGCAGGAGACCTTCAAGACTTCTCAAAGCTATATGACTTCGCGAAAGCGTTTTCGAAGCAATATCTGGTAGTCTACGAGGACTTCGCCAGAGAGGTAAAGGGAGTCCTTGATGAGAACAAAGCCACAGTAGATACGTACGAGAGGCACATTACAATCGACAAGAGTGAGGTGGCTACAACTGTGGCCACAGAAGAAGTGGCGGGCATGTCCCTGAAAGACCTCACAATCTTGAATGACAAGCTGATGACGGATAGGGAGTATCTCGATGGCAGGAAGGACGAAGTCAGTCGGATGCTCAGCAACTCGCTCGTGAGCGACACCGAATCATTGCAGGCTTCGGTGGAGACCTCCTCAAGGCTTGGTCTTGAACTCCCGATGGAGTTCACACAGCAGCTTCGTATACTGGCGAGAGATGGCTCGAAGGCTCAGACGCTGACCGAGCTGGTCAGCCTAGAGAATCAACTCCACTCCGCCAAGGTCAAAATGGCCAACATGCTTCGTGACAAGATTATCAACATCAAGCACGAGGTGACACAGAAGATCGTTGACGGAGGGATTCCGACTACCTCCGACGTGATTCCAACCCCCCCAACGGTTTCTGTAGAGGGAGAGGGCATTGCAGGACTCCTGTCCAGCTACCAGCTAATGGTCGAATGGGAAGGACAGGTCAAGATCGCCCTCAGAGAGCAAGTCTTTGAGCTGCTAGATGATGTTGAGAAGGCACTCGATTTCGCAGATGACGCTGGCATAAAGGACGTTTCTGCGGTCCGGAAGTTCATTACAGAGTCGAAGAAGAGCCTAAAGGAAGCTGACGTGGACGAGATGGTCCGCATCTACCTCAAGGCCAAGGCAATGGATGACAATCACCGTCGCGTAATCAAAGATTCCATCCGCAATTACATCACAAGGTTCAATGAGCTGGCCACCTCAGCAGACAGGGTATTGGATCACGCACAACTGAGCAAGAAAGCGCCGAAGGTGGAAGAGATGGAGGGAGGAGTGGTCTTCCTTCTCGAGTCTCTGAAGACACTTCGTGAAGCCGTTGAGAGCGGTGTAGCCACATTCAGAGATGCATGTCAGCAGGAAATAGACGCCATTGTAATGGACCTGCAGACAATCAAACCGGCGTATGCCGAGATCTTCATGCCTATTGTAGTGAGCCTAGACGAGGGTTCAGAGCGCATTCAGAAGATGGACGACTTCTCTGAGATTAAGTCAGAGATGCGATCGATAAAGGAGTCCATTCTGGCGAAGGCCAAGGACTCCCTTGAGAACCTGCGTTATCGCCTGGGTGTGAAGATTCGGCTCGCGGCTGCCAAGCTTATGGGCGCAGGCGTCGAGATACCTCCAGACGTACAGGAGGCCATAAGCGAGCTGAACAGTGTGGGAGTTGCAGCGGAGAATGTGTTCAGTCTACCCGCAATTGCCAGGAAGATGATAGAGATTTACGAGAAGAAGATCTCTTCCAAGGTCATCGAACAGCTCAAGGTCGAGGTGGACTCACTGGTCACATCTCTTGAGAAGGCCAAGAGCATTGGCGTGAAGGTGGAGAAAGAACTCGACATGCTCCATGACTTGCAGAAGAATCCTCCCAGCGAACTGGAGGAGGCTGCGGATGCATTCGACAAGCTCGAGAGCCTCACGACCTCCAAGAAGGTCCACAAGAAGATCAGAGACCGTGTTGACGAAGCCTATGAGCAGATCAAGGACGCTGTGCAGCTCTTTGAGGATCAAGGGATGTCGGAGTTCGTAGAGAGGCTCAAGGTGCTGCTTGACCAAGTACCCATGAAGCTGCAGACGGACACCCCGCATGTGAACGAAGCGCTGGATGTATGCCTCACGTTGGCAAGTATCCAGGAAGAAATGCTAGATGTCATCAAGGGTATTGCGGACAAGAGCGCACAGGATTACAGCGCGCAGCTGAAGAAGAAGAGTCAGTACTTCTCTACCATAGAACGCGTCATCGAGAGACACTCTGATGACTTCAGCAAGATCGTCTTTGATGTCAAGCGGATGAACACACTTGCAGCCGACCTGAAGAAGGCAGAGTCGCTGCCCAAGGCCATATCCTGCTTCCACGAGCTGGAAGATATGAGGGGCAAGTGGCTTGACAAGGCTGTAGCAATGGACGACTGGCACAAGTCGCTCAGGATGTACATGACCGGGTTCAGTCCTTCATCCCGGGTCGAAGAACGCGACAAGTTCATCGATGACAAGATCAGACAAATCAAGGAAACGTACAGCAGAGAGGACATCAGTTCCTACTTGGTCTGGGCTATCAGAGAACTGGCCCAGACAATGGTTGATACCAGAGGGAAAGCTTAGGAGATACTACCAATGCTAAGAGGAAATCCAGTAGAAGTCGACGATACAACCAAGGCGGCTGAGGTCTTCGCCATAGGTATTGGCGAGTGTGGTTCAAACATCGTAGGATCCTACCTGAAGAGAAGCCACGACAAGAGACTTCCGTCAAGAGTCAGAGGTTACCTGCTCATTAATACAGACAGAGCAGACCTCACCAAGGTACGCCAGAAGTATGAGATACCGAAGGAACACACCCTCCTCTATGGTGCAAGCGAGATTGGTGTCGGCGGGCGCTTCATGGACGGCTATAACGCCATCATGGAGTCAAAGGACATCATCTTCGACCAATTGAGCAACCTGGGCTTTGAAGGAGTGTCAGGCTTCTGCATATTCACTAGCCTTGGGGGCGGCACAGGTTGCGGCGGAACGCCTGCATTGATTGACCTACTCAAGCAGAGATTCCAGGAAGAAGAGGGCCGACGGATCTTTGTCTACGTAATAGGCGTACTGCCCTTTGAGGGGCAGTCCAGTGAGGCTTTGAACTCAATCTGGGCTGTCTCAAAGTTACTGAGAGCACAGCTTCAGGAGAGGGGTGCAGACCTTACAATACTACTAAGCAATAGGACGATGCTGAAGCGTATTCTTCAGTGGAGAAGATCAGATAGCGTCGACTATCTCCAGCAGGAACTGAATGTGGATATCGCAGACATCGACTCAATCCAGAAGAATGTCCCGTCCACAATAGATGAAACCGCAGACGGTGAGTCGAGGACTGAGCAGGCGTTTGTAGAACTGGTGAACCCTCTAGCCCTCGATGTAGTTGAGGCAATGCTCTCACCGGGTGTGTGGGAGAGCCACAAGGATGTCTTCCCAACAACCGACCTAGCAGACTATGCTCGCAAGCTTGACCCAGTGGTCGTTCCCGCGCTATACGCAGATGTCGGTCTCATTCAGGATCAGGCAAGCATGCCCAAGCAGCTCAGGCAGATGATTGACTACGCAGTCAGGGAGTGTTCCTACGCCGATGTCGGAGAGGAACCCAACGCGGAGAGCGTCTACTACGTGATGTCCGGGCCGAGAAGCGTAGCCAAAGCGGAGTATGGCATGCATCTGAAAGAAGCACTTGACAAGTTCATTGCCCCTGGTGCGGCGATAACACCATGCTACGTGCAGTATCACGCTGGAGAGGAGTCTACGGACCTGCTACTCCTTCTTGGACTGCCGAAGATACCCGAGCTTGTACAGATCATCAATGAAGCAACACAGCTCGTGAATCTGCACAGTGGGGCATCGCCCCTGAAACAGGGGTGGTTCATGCGCTCTAAGGGAACCTCCCGAAAGGAGCTCGTGGACGCCATCAACGACTTCAGAGAGCTGTTCAGCTACTACATGACACCTGGGGAGACCATGGAGTAAACGAGGTGTGATGACGCAATGTCTGACGCTCCCTCCTTCCAATTCGAGGACCTAATCGACAGGCTTCTGTTGATGGTCACGCTGAACTCAACTCTACTTCACTTCTTGCTGAGTTCACAGGTCGAAGAGAGCGTAGACCCAGACCGTGTAGACTCTCTTACCCAGGGGCTTCTTCGAACTCGTAAGTGGATGGAAGAAGCTACTGCCATGAAGGGTATTCCTCCGTCCACTCAGAACATCATGACTCTGATTGTGAAGAGGCTCTCACAGATTGAGTCTCTGCTGCCAAAACTCTCTGAAAAGGCCAAGAGAGCTGAGACCCATCCGGCGCAGGAGATACTTTCGATCCTGGATGGTGGGCACATTCCTTCTCAGACACCCGGAGATTCAGAGTCCGCAGAAGGAGAGAAAATCATTCCTCTAGTAGGTGGCGAACCTACGAGACCTCTTGAAGCCTTCAGGAAGGTAGATGTCGAAGATGACCAGTTCGGCCTTATTGGCCAGACACAGCGGCTCATCCAGCAGTATTCAAAGCGCTGCCACGTGCTCATGCCGACCTTCTGGCTCGAGACTATCAGAGAGATTCACAAGTACCGCTCAGATTCACCCTATATCGGTGATGTGATGGAGCTGCCTGCACGTACGATTATGGCCACAGCAAAGGGGCTTCTCACGGAGGCCCCAGGGGCTCGTCTATTGCAGGACCTGATGAAGACACGCCAGCAAGAAACGTACCTTACTGGGTCGGAGATGGAACGCATTGAGCGTGCCGTGGCAAAGTACTATCAGGGTCTCGAGAAAGTGCTCAAGGAAGAGAAGCTGAGTGTCAAAGAGAAGATACTCGAAGCGCAGACTGCCTTTGATGGCTTTGGATGGGGTGGACCAGAACTCGAGAAGAGAATTATCAAGAGGCTGAACCAGCAGTGTGCCGAGTCGCTCGAGAGTGCAGAGAAGGCCAGTGACGAGCCAAGACAGGTCATCTACGCAGAAATCACCAAGTTGCTCTGCAAGCTCCAGCACGCGATTCTGGCGGAACCTCGAATGATAGAGATACTAGCCCAGATGAAGCCCTGATGTCTGACGAAGCAGATTCACCTTCGCAGGTCATATAAGGGGCTGTGAGCAGGAACGCCAAAGCCAGAGGCGGAGACATGACAGGCCTAAAGACTATGCTTAATCCCAGTGCCACTGCGGTTGTGGGAGTGTCGACTTCTAATCCGTTTAGCCCGGGGAACGTGATCTTCAGGAAACTCAGGTTTGAGAACGCTTTACCAACCTATCCGATAAACCCCAAGGGAGGGGTTGTTGAAGGAGTCCCCGTCTGCAAGTCCATCACAGAGGCGCCGGATGGCATAGAGCTCGCTGTCATCTCCGTACCTGCGAAGTACGTCCCCGGTGTTCTAAGAGAATGTGGAGAGAAGGGGATTCACTCTGTAGTTGTCGTTTCAGGAGGGTTCAGCGAGGTGGGAGCCACTGGCGCAAGCCTCCAGAGCGAAATCGTGGAGATAGCCGAGGAATTCGGGATAACAATGGTGGGCCCCAACTGCATTGGTGTCTTCGTGCCAGATGTCCTTGACACGTTCTTCCTGCCCTCTGAGAGAGTGGCCAGACCTAGGAGAGGTAATGTGGCCATAATCTCGCAGAGTGGCGGCTGGCTGATAGAGCGACTCGAGGAGTTCGCCCAGAGAGATGTAGGGATTGCAGCCGCCATATCGATAGGCAATGCCGCGCAGACCAAGGTTCATGACTTCATCAGACACTTCGGTTCCGAGAGGAAGGTAGACGTGATTCTGGCATACATCGAAGGGTTTGGAGAAGGAGAGGGACGACGGTTCGTCGAAACGTGCAAGGAGATAGCGCCGAAGAAACCAGTCGTTGTCCTCAAGGGTGGGGAGTCCGAAGCCGGACATCGAGCCACACAGAGTCACACATCTTCTCTCGCAGGTAACCAAGTTGTGGCAGAGGCGGCATTCAGGCAGTTCGGGGTGATCCAAGCAGTGGATGAGGATGAGGTAATGGCCTACGCGAAAGCCTTCTCCTTCAAGCCGAAACCCATGAAGGGCCCTAGGGTGGGTACACTGACTGTAAGTGGAGGCCATGGAGTCATAGCGAGCGATGAGGCATCTCATTACGGATTGGTATTCCCCGGGTTCAGCAGAGAGCAACAGGAAACCATGCGAGAGGTGATGACCCCTGCATATCAGGGGATTGCCTCGTTCCGAAATCCGTGCGACCTGACCGGCAGCGCCTCTGATGTCGACTATGAGCGTGTTCTTGACAAGATGCTTGAGTTTGAGAACATAGATGCAGCATTGCTGCTTCTGCTTCCATATGCTCCAGGCATCTCTCTTCAGATAGGAGCACGCGTGGCTAACGTGGCAAAGACTCACCAGAAGACGGTCGTCTCATATGTGCCAGATCTGGAGAAATACGAAGTCATCATACGAGGGTTCGAGATAAACGGCATTCCTGTCGGCGATACGATTGAAGAAGCCGTCCAGATGCTGAACGGAATACGACGTCGCTCGAAGTACCTCCAGAGAATCGGAGTAGTCTAGGTGCCTGATGCTACGCGCTTATAGTCGATTCCCAGAGACCTCAGTGACTCAACAAGCTCTCCCTTCAGGATTAGTGGTTTTGAGGCGATGTCATCGACAGTTGAACTGCCAGTGAGATACATCGCCACCTTCAAGCCCTCTATGAAGCGCTCCAGCTCCATGACAACGTCCAATGAGGATCCAAGAACCGATGGACGAAGCAGCGGCAGAGCAACTCCTGCCGCAACAGCTCCAAGACTCAGAGCTTTTGCCACATCGAGACCAGTTCTGATTCCTCCTGTGGCAATGACATCAAGCTCCGTGGAGTTCAAGACGAGAATGACGCTGAGAGCCGTGGGGATGCCCCAGTCCCAGTATTCCAGACCGAACTGCGATTTCAGGTCATTGTCTTCCTTCAGTGCCCGGTAGTATTCAACAGCTGCCCAGCTAGTGCCTCCGACACCTCCAACGTCCACTCCGTCCACGCCCACTTCTGCGAGTCGGCGAGCAACATCGTCTGAAATCCCTGCTCCAGTCTCTTTCACTATGACAGGAACATCAACGGAGTCGACGATTGCAGCTATGGTGTCAACAACGCCGATAGAATTGCAGTCGCCCTCTGGCTGAATGGCCTCTTGAAGAGGATTAAGATGAACAGCAAGGAGATCTGCTTCGATCATCGAAACTGCATCCTCAGCATAGTCGACGTGCGTGGCTCCTATGTTTGCCAGAATAGGAACCGATGGGGCGGTCTCTCTCACGACTCTGAACGTGTCCTCAAGAGACGGGTCCTCAATTGCCGCTCTCTGGCTTCCAACACCGATAGGCAGACCCAGCTCCTCAGCTGCCGCAGCCAGCTTCTCGTTTATGCCCTTAGTCCGGGGATGACCTCCCGTCATTCCCGCAATCAGCAGAGGTGCTGATGCTCGGAAACCGAAGAAGTTCGAAGTGAGATCTATCTTGTCTTTGTCAATCTCGGGAAGTGCGTTGTGCACGAATTCGATGTCCTCAAGCATCGTTGTCCGACGGCACTGAACGTCTTCTTCCAGGCATATCTCGATGTGCTCAACCTTCCTTCGCCTTGTCAGCGATGACTCAAGCACATCCTCGCCTTCGTCGAAATCAACAGGAGTCTCCTCAACCATAGGCCATCCTCTGAAATGTAGCATGTCTGAAACGCAGATAGTCGTTGCGGTTCGACGCAGTCATCCTTGCGCGATGCGAAGTATTTATTCAATGACTCTCTGCCAACAACACCGTGAGCACTATGTCAGATGAGGAGAAGCTAAGAGTAGAAACTCCCGAAGAGGACAAGGAAGAGAAGAAGGGACTCTTCAGGCCACTCCCCGAAGTGGAGAAGAAGCCTAGAAAGACTCCAGATAGGCCTCAGCCCATTGTGAAACTCCTGGGCGTTCAGATGTACGAGAACACAAGGGATCGTGTCCTGCTAATCCTCTTGCCGCTACTCACGGCACTCATCAACGTGTCGATCTACTCCTTCGTCACTGTGAGGGTCCTTGAGAACTCATCAACGTACATGTTCTTCATTCCTGCCCTAACAGCTATCCCGATAGGCCTGACTGCTGCAGACACTGGCAAGGCCCTAATCGGTGGAGCTCTGGCGTCGCTGTTCTTCCTGCTGCTCTATTTCGTGTTCCTGGGGTCACCAGCCATTCTGTTCCCAGGACTGGATCTAGGAGGCTTCATTCTGAGCGCCATAGCACTCTCGATTGTACCCTTCATTCTGATGATGCTGGCCACCTTGCTTGGCTCAGTTATTGGTACGATTCTCAGAGAGTTCCTGTGAGAGTGCAGCTTCAAAGACGACCATCATCACAGGCCAGAGGCGTTCTGAAGGAGCACCAGAACATATTAGTGCGCCTTCTCTGGCTATCCTTTGATACAAGTGGGTAGCCCCTCTTGTCTTAGGAGGAAGACGCTCCTCGCACCCCGAGAGGACACAGTGATTCCAGAGACATAAGGACTGCCTGATACAGTGGAAAGAGAAAGGTCGCCAGGGAAGACATCGTGGAGGAGACCTCTACATTTGCTCAAGGAGGACAGGGAATGAGACTCATTCGCGAAGGCAGGTCAAAGCGGGTATATCAGGATCCTGAGAGCGAGGAAAGAGTTGTCATCGAGTTCACTGATGCGGCTATGGGTGACAACGTGGATGAGAATGATGAGATTTCAGGGAAGGGAGAGCTGACCTGTGACCTTTCGTATCATTTGCTTGGGTTCCTGGAGGGGAAGGGAATTGACACGCATCTCATCAAATCCCTGTCAGGGCCGAAGCTTCTCTGCCGCAAAGTGGATGTCATTCCAATCATGGTGGTCTGCAGGAATGCGGCTGCAGGCTCTTTCTGTGAGAGATACGGAGTTGAGAAAGGACGGGTCTTTGAGTCGCCTGTCATCGAGCTCTTCGTGAAAGACAGAGAGAAGCCAAATCTGCTGATAACACGAGAGTCTGCAGTATTATTGGGTCACATGGATTCTCAGACTCTAGCTTTGATGCTCTCCATAACATCCTCGGTCAACTACTATCTATCGGCTTTGCTTGCGCAGGCCAGTCTTCAACTTGCTGACCTCAAGCTCGAGTTTGGCATAGCTGATGGTGAAAGAGTCGTCGTCGCGGACGAGATCTCCCACGACACAATGACGGTCTGGGACAGCGAGATGGGCAGCAAGAGCAAGAAGACGTCCACGAGAACCCCTAGAAGTCCGATTGACTCATACAGGAGACTAAACGAGAGAATCATGAAGACACGTGGAGAGGAGATCCCAGATAGAAGAGAAATAATTGAAGTCATCGTTGAGCCGAAGCCAGGCATCAGGAATCCTCCAGGAGAAATCACTAGGAAGGCACTAGTCAGACTGGGATTCGCGGATGTCACAGAAGTGAGAGTTGGCAAGCTCTTCAAGATAACACTGAATGGACCGTTGACTTCAGAAACGCTGAAGCAATTGAACCTCATGAGCATCAAATTGCTGTCGAATCCAGTGTCCGAGAGCCACCAAGTGAGGCCCTAGTGATGTCAGTCGCGGTCGTGAGATTCCCAGGCACTACAAATGATCAGGATGTTCTCGCGGCGCTAAGCCAGGTTAAGGGTGCAAAGCCATTCCTTCTCCCAAGCAGAAAGGGAGTAGCCGGCCTCAAGGATGCGTGTGCAATTGTGATTCCTAGCGGATTCTCCTACGGGGACTATTTGCGGGCGGGAGCGATTGCTTCAGTTGAGCCAATCACTCAAGGCATTCGCGATTTGGCGGAGGACGGGATGCCTATTCTTGGTGTATCAAACGGATTCCAGATTCTGGCGGAGATGGGCCTTCTCCCAGGAGTCCTTCTTCCGAATCTATCTTCGAGGTTTGTGTGCCGATGGGTGTATCTGAAGGTGTCTGACATGCCGACCGCATTCACAGAGGGAATGGAGAACGCGGTCATCAGACTACCCATCGCCCATTCGGAAGGCAACTACTACTGCTCAGAAGATGACTTGATAGCGCTCAATGACGAGAATAGAGTTCCTTTGAGATACTGTGACCTGGCGGGGAACATGTCATCTGAAGCAAACCCCAATGGATCTATTGAGAACATCGCCAGTGTCATCAATCAGAAAGGAAACGTGATGGGAATGATGCCCCATCCAGAGCGCGCAAGCAGGCAGGTACTAGGGTCAACGGACGGGCGGATGATTCTAGAGAACTTCGTGAGGGCCGCCAAATGCTGACATCAGAGGAAAGTGAACTTGCTAAGAGGTCTCTCGGAAGGGAGATGACCATGGCAGAAGCAAAGATGCTAGAAGTGCTATGGTCGGAGCACTGCAGCTACAAAAGCAGTAAGCGGTGGTTCCATCTACTCAAGACCGATGGGGAGGGAGTGGTTCTCGGAATTGGGGAGGGGGCCGGGCTATTCGACATCGGAGACGGATACTTGGTCGGAGTAGCCATGGAGTCACACAACCATCCCAGCAACGTCGACCCGTACAATGGGGCAGCCACAGGTGTGGGTGGGATTATTCGTGATGTGGTTTCACAGGGATGCAGGACTATTGGGCTAATGAACTGCTTGAGGTTCGGTGATATCAGCAAGCAACGAAACGCACATCTACTTCGAAACGTGGCCCGAGGAATCTCCGACTACGGAAACAGCGTGGGGATTCCTATGATTGGAGGAGAAGTCGAATTCGATAGCTCCTATGATGGCAACTGTCTCGTCAATGTAGTGTGCATTGGATCTGTGCCATCCGGAAAGGTGGTTAGGAGCGCAGCAAGCACACCAGGCCATCATCTGGTGGTGTTTGGCTCGACGACAGGCCGCGATGGGATTGCTGGCGCGGTCTTTGCCTCCAAGTCACTCTCCACGTCGGAGAGAGCGAATCAGAGCGCCATCCAGATAGGAGATCCTCTAGCGAAGAAGATTCTGATCGACACACTAGCTGAGATGGTGGAAGAAGGTCTTCTGTCGGGTCTCCAAGACTTGGGCGGAGGTGGCATAGCGGTAGCCGCAGCGGAGCTTGCAGCCGCAGGAGGAACCGGTGTAGAGATACATCTTGAGAGAGTGCCGCTCAGAGAGGGCGATTTGGAGCCTTGGGAGATCATCCTGTCAGAATCACAGGAACGTATGCTGGCAATCACTCCTGCAGAGAGCATGGAGCGCATCATGGTTATCTGTGAAAAGAACGACTGTACCTATGCTGACATTGGGCACGTCACAGATGATGGTTACTGCACCGCTAAGTTTGATGGCGCAACAATAGCTCAGCTCCCAATTGATCTCTTGGTCCATGGCTTTCCTGAACCTGAGCGAATCGAAGGCAAACTACCTTCGCAGACAGACTCGATGGAGTGGTATGTCGAACCCACAGACTTCAGAGAAGCTATTCTGGCTCTAATGGGTTCACTGAATATCTGTGATAGATCTTGGATATACAGCCAGTTCGATCAACACGTTCAGTCACATACCGCAGTGGACATTGGAGGAAACGCAGGCGTCCTCGAGATGCCCAACGGCAGACTCCTTGGATTCACTAGCGACTGCAACTCGTTCTGGTGCCT
>JAEOUG010000153.1 GCA_016839445.1 Candidatus Thorarchaeota archaeon | reverse complement strand
TCGTCCCCGCTATCCAGTAGAACCCCTTCTCTCCCGCAGCGAAGAGGATACCGTTCTCTGCATTGGTGGCATCCTTCAGGCAGTCCTCAATCAGAATCGGGCTGTCTCCGAGGAGCTGCACTGCCTCGTGGTGCAGAGTATCTGGGTCGGGCTGGTCCTTGAGCACAGTGTTCAGGTCGAGGACCGCATTGTGTGTCTGGTCTAATGGAACCGTGCCGACGTAGTCAGTGTCTCGTCTCATTTTGGGTGAACTATGGACTTCTGCAAGAACCTCAGGGATGTGCAGCATGGCCTTGTCCAACCTGTTCGTATATGCCGCCTTGTCCTCTCCCTTCTCTCGTCTCGGTGCGTGAATAGAGAGGGCAGCAGGGTCCGGCCCCCTCACTCTCGCTCTCTGACGCCCCTCTCCCTCGACTCTCCTGAAGTCCTCAAGCGGAATCGTGCCGTCAATGACGTAGCCGAGCCGCTTCTCCTTCTGAAGGAGCACGAAGCGCCTATCGGTGATGATCAGGAACCCATTCCTAGTCTGGTAGACGAACCTGACATCTTCGCTTGGTAGAAGGGCCCTTCTAGCAGAGGGTAGTTCGTCGATGCCTGATGGGGCAAGGTAGGCGATGATGTCGTCCATCTAGCGGCCACCTCTCCGCAGTCCAAGCCTCTGCAGTGGGCAGTCCTTTGACCTGAGTACGGCATTGGGATTGAGTTCCTGAAGCCTATCTCTGAATCTCCCTTCAGGCAGCCTCAACACGCCTGTCTTCTCCAGCTCGAAGAACTCCATCCATGGACTCTCCAGAAGACGCGTGGCAACCTCTACATGATCCCGTCTCTTCTCCGAAGGACTGTCAAGGAACGTCTGCACCTCTCCAACGCATATCTCGCACATGTGGAAGAGACCGGGCATCTTGAGCAGGACCTGGGTGTGTCGTCTATCTCCCCGGGTCGTCTTCCTGTCAACATGGAAGAGACCCACAATGCCGTGCATCGGATGCGCATCTGAGGAGATGTCTGTGCCGCATGACAGACAGGCCTTAGGCCACCTCAGGGCAACGATGTCCTCTCGGTTCTTCTTGTCCTGAAAGGTGTACAAGTAGTTCTCTCCACTGACCTGCCCATCTCCGGCCATCAGATATCATGTTCGGTGCACGGACGCGCTGAGGCCAAGCCTTCAAACATGAGATAATCATTCGCGCATTTTATATAGTGAGCGGCAAAGGGCCTACGCTTGGTTAGGATTTGGAGTCTTGGTGAAGAAAGATGGCAAAGATGGAGTTGAATTGCCCTCACTGCGGAAAAGGTAAGGTCAAGATTGAGACCGACGAAAGCAGGGCGGGGGCACTATCCGAAGTGAAGGGACTCAACTGGTTCCAGCTCTTGAGGCAAACGGGGCCGAACGAGTGGAGTGATAGCACAACGAATGGACTGGGATTCCAGTGCAAGTGCGGGAAGGCCTTCTTCGCGTACAACGTTGACACGCCTGAGCCAGCGCAGGTCACTCCTGTGCTGAAGGAGGGTCTCCTTGGAGTCTGGCTCTGTGAGAAGTGTGGTGAGGTGTTCGCGGCAAACCCACTGACGTGTCCAAAGTGTGGAACACAGTATTCAGGAGGTGCCTAGATGACTATGGATCCACCGCAGTTCACTGCGGAAGAGATGGCTCTCTGTCAGATGGTTGCCTCTGTCACTGATCAGACTTGGACGCAGTACCTCGAGCAGAAGCCTCTCTATGAGGTGTCCTGGAGGGATAGGAAGAAGGAGAGTTCTTGGTCCCCCGCTCTCTCAATCATCCCAGTGACGAGGAAATCTTCGTACGGCATCAACGTGAATGTGCTTCAGAGGCTCAGATTCAAGGGTGGTACAAGCGATGTGGTCGTGCTCTACAAGGCGATCACACCTCGCGATGACACGGTGATTGTGACAGGATTGGAGGTTGGTGTTCTCGCAGACGGCACCGCTCCCAGGGGTTTCCATCATGATGCGAATGGATGGTCAAGGCTCGAGAACAACGAGGACCGGACTGGCCAGAGCAATATCACCCCTCTTGACGTGATACTCAGGATGCACCTCGACAACCAGAAGCGAACCAATCTGATGCGTTCCTATACTCAACTGAAGAACTCCGCAGAGTATGTGGGCACAGTGAGAATGTCGGGAAGGAGTACATTCAACATCTCCTCGCCGAGGAGCTTCATGATAGCTCCATATCACGACAAGACCATTGTTGTGGCCACTTCCTGTGCGTGTCCGCCAAACGGATTCAAACGCAAGGTTGAGCTAGATCGGGGTTCCGTGAACTTTGAGTTCGGCGTACCCAATCCGAAGATCCTGCAGAGTGCCGTTGATGTGGTTGGGCAGCTCTCGAGATTGGTTCAGGCTTATGCCACTGATAGTCCCGTTTCAACAACCTTTGATGGTATCAGTGGGCAGCTTGGCTTGTATCTCATGTTGGAGGCAATCCGGCAGAGGCACAGCCCGGGAGAGACTCCTATCACATTGAGCGAGATCTACGGAACCGATAGTAGAGATCGGCTCGGGCAATTGATGGCTCTGGAGAAGGGAACAAGCTCATCGAGTACCGCTGGACCGGGGCCTGGTTAGGAGCTGCGAGATATGGCCGGCAGAACGGTCGATGCAGGGGAGTTCAAGCTACCCGGAAAAAGGGTTCCTGACAGTGCCAGGTATCTGGCTACGCTTCAGGTGCTGAACTCCATCATCGCCATTGGAATGGCAATCTTCCTCGGTTCCATATTGTCGATGGCTTCGATGATCTGGGGAGGGGCTTGGGTGGCTGTGTGCTTCGTGGTCCTCCTCGGTGGTTTTGCCTCCTACTCGGGGTTGCGGAATCTTGAGCACTTCTCCTGGAGGCTGGCACTAATCACAGATGTGATTTGGTTCCTCGCCTTGATCACTCCGATATCGACAGGTATCATTACAGCGCTCCTCTACAACCCGGTTCAGCTCTCCCTCTACACGCCCCTGTTGCCTTGGTTCGGTGGACTGGCCGCCTTGCCCCTTCTGGGCATCGTTGGGCTCTGTATCCCGAAGGTCAGAAAGCAGTTCGTCTAGGGCTCATGTCGAAGTTGCACTCACTAGATCCGCTGGCCAACGTACTCGATGACACCGTTCAGTCGTCGGTTGGTTCCGGTTCGGGCCATTGTGAGCCCCTCCGAATAGGTGAGGAGCCTTAGCCCGGGGAAGAGACCTAGAATGTCCTCTCTCGTGAAGAAACGGAAGTGGAGGTCCCATTCGGCATGGTAGAACGTATTCTCCTCGACCTCCTCGATAGCGTCCCTCTTCTGGATATGTTCGATGTCCTCGACAGAGAATGTGTAAATGTATAGGAGCCCCTTTGGCTTCAATCCCTCTTCGATTCTCGGGGCAATTGCTGCCATCTCCGATTTGCGGAAGAGCTGGAGTATCCGTGCTGCGATGATCAAGGCGTACTTCCTCTTGGGAATCTCAAACTCACGCAGGTCAGACTCATGCCATGTCAGGTCTAGGTCATCTTCTCTGATCAGCTTCCGTATGCTCTCTGGCGGCTTGGAGATGTCAACTCCCTCCACCTGTCGTCCCATCTTGGCGAAGAAGAGAGCATGCCGACCTCGGCCCATGCCCAGGTCGAGTACGGGGCCCGGTGGAATGTCTGCAAGATAGTCAAGCAGTCTGTGCTCAGGCACCTGTTTCCTGTGTTCCGCTACTTCTCTATAGGCGTCCAACCAGTCGATCCTGTACCTGCTCATCGCCCACCAGCCTCTGCTGAGATGCGCAGTCTCAGAAGAAAGGAGTTGCGTTCTACGCCAGGCGGCTCTACTGGCGCTTCTCCTTGGCCAACTCCGCGTAGTGCTCAGCGATTCGTCTGTGAGTCTCTCCTTTCTCTGGTTCTCCCTTTGCTTCGTAGGCTCTTGCCAGCAGGTTATTGGCAGTCCTTAGCCCCGCGTAGTTCTTGATCCCGCTGAGAACTCCCAGTGCGTGTTTGGCCAGCTCCTCCGCCTGATCGTACAGGCTCTTGGCTAGAAGGATGTTCACACGGACAATCAGAGTCCACCCGTAGACCTGGATGATGTCCCTGTCTTCTCTCTCGTCTCTTGTC
>JAEOUG010000152.1 GCA_016839445.1 Candidatus Thorarchaeota archaeon | reverse complement strand
GAGGCCCACAAGCGAGTTCCATGGCTGGAACGGAAAGACCATGAGATTGACTTGATTCTCTTCGAGCGTGTGTTCTAGCTTGTGGATTATCCAGAAAGCATCACTCTTAAGGGACTTGAGTTGTGGGACGGACAGATGGTTGTCATGTCAGACACGAAGAAGATGACTTGGGATCTGTCACAACTTGTAGAGTTCGATGACACCGCCTACATAATGGAAAGGATGCAGGCGGTGGTGAAGGTTGCGGAGGAGTTCCGCGCGAAGCATCGCGGGAAGATCACGCAGTATGACGCCAAACAGGTGCTTGAGACTCTTAGGGAAGTAGATAGGATTACGCTAGAGTACGAAGGCCCCTTCACGTACGCACACCTGTTCTACGATGCGGACATGACGCACCCAGATGCGTCCAAGCTGTTCAACCAGTTCATGAATTCTAGCACTCAGGTGAATCAGCTGACTGCATTCGCAGAACTTGAACTGGGTCAGCTCCTGAAAGAGAAGCCAGAACTCGTCGAGGATCCTGTTCTCGCCGAATACAAGCACTACCTTGAGAAGATGGTGCGCCAGATTCCCTACATGCTATCGGAAGCACAAGAAGAGATGGCAATCATCAAGGACAAGAACGGAATCAGAGCGTGGTCAAACCTTCAGGGTGACTGGCTGTCTACTAGGACCTTCGAACTAGAAGTCGATGGGGAGGTCAAGAGCCTTCCATATGGAGAGATAATTCAGTACTATCAGAGTCCCGACCGCGATCTGAGACGGCGGGCCCATGAATCCGTCTATCAGGGCCTGGCCCAGGACGAGATTCTCTGGGCGACATCGCTTAGGTCTGTCTGCTCAGACCATCTAGAAATGGTGAAGCTCCGAGGATGGGAAACTCCCATGACTCAAAGTCTTGTTGTCAACGATGTCGACGATGAGACCGTTGATGCCCTGATGAGCACCATCGAGAAGAACGTTGGCGTCTACCAAGACTACCTGAAGCTGAAGGCCAAGGTGCTCGGCTTGAAGAAACTAGGTAACTGGGACATTATTGCTCCCCTGCCTGACAGTCCAGAGAGGAAATACACGTGGGATGACTCCAAGGCCGTTGTGACTCAAGCTTACGACGAGTTCGACGAAGAGGTTGGGCAGTGGATGAAGGACATGTACGAGAAGCGGCACATTGATGCCGTTGTCAGGAAGGGCAAACGTTCTGGCGCATACTGCGCAACATGGCACAAAGGAGAGACTGCTTACATCCTGCAGAGCTTCAATGGAATCATGTCAGATGTCTTCACTCAGGCGCATGAGCTGGGACACGCGATGCATGCGCACTTGGGTACTCGCGCCCAGAATCCTACGAACTACCAGATCAGCTATTGCGTTGCCGAGACAGGGTCGATTTTCGGGGAACTCCTGATTGCAGATAAGTTGCTCGAGGAAGCTAAGACAAAAGAAGAGAAGCGAGCTGTCCTTGCCACTGTAATAGACGAGTTCGGCGAGGCCGCGTTCCAGGTCAGCACGCGGGTCTGGTTCGAAACATTGCTCTACGATGCCCTGAGAGACGGCAAGCACCTTGACGGCGAGTACGTTTCGAAGCTTTGGCTGCAAGCCAGAGACAAGATGTACGGTGACGCAGTCGAGTGGCTGCCGGAGATGAAATGGTGGTGGACGTTCAAGCTACACTTCTACATGCCGGGCTTCCGCTACTACAACTACCCGTACGTCTACGCGCAGCTGTTTGTCTATGCGATGTATCGACTCTACAAGGAGCTGGGCAAGGAGTTTGTTCCCAAGCTTAAGGCACTCCTCGCTGCTGGTTCGAGCAAGAGTCCACGAGACCTCGCTGCAGAGATCGGCTTTGACATCACCAAAGAGGAGTTCTGGCAGAAGGGCATCGACCAGTTCAAGGAGTTCGTCAAGGGCTTCGAGGCGACACTCTAGACCGCCTATGGAGTGAGTTGACCCTCACTCCCCGTCACACTTATCAGATGAAATCAGGCTCTCTACGAAGTGGGATTTCGTGGTGATTCCAAGGGCTGTTGGCAAGGTAGTGAAGGTCTACTCTGACAGGGCTTTCACAAGCGTCGACCTGAGACTGGAGAATGGCAAGAAGAAGGAGATACTCTACGATCCGTCGACTGACATAGAGATTCCCATAGTCGGCTCCGAGATCTATGTTGAGCTTGATTGCTCTAACACGGTGACCAGAAGCTGCCTCTTGTCCGAAGCCAGCAGTCATGATATTGAAGAGGCTCGGAATCCGAAGAAGACGCGAGAGTCGAAGCGGAGCAAGGATTCCCGCAAGGAGATTGAACAGCTTCTCGAGCAGCTGCAAGTTGAGAGAGCCATTGAAGCCGCGAAAGAGCTGTCTACCGACGAACCGGAGAACCCAAAGGCATGGTTCATGTTGGGCAAGTCCTATGTTGTAGCGAGGCGATTCGACTCTGCTCAGGAGGCTTTCGAGAGCGCTCTCAAGTTCGACCCATGCTATCATGAGGCATGGAATGAACTAGGTTTGGTCCATTACAGGATGGGGAAGCGAGCCCTTGCCGAGAAAGCCTTCTCACAGGCGGCCGTAGCTGGTGCCAAACTAGGCTACTACGTTAAGGACTTCACACTGGAGCAGTACTTGAGTCACAGAATCGGAGTCCCCATCGGGTGCAGAGTTTCCTGTCCGATGTACATTGGAATAATCTTGGGTATCTACTGGCTGTTGACTCCCCTTCTGACCTCCGGCGCTGTCGACTCAACTACACATATGGCGGTGGCGTTGATCGTCGGAGCCTTCATCTCCTTTCTCCTCTTCCTGGCCTGCTATGTCCAGAAGTACAGGACGGAGCTGTTCAGCCACTTCGTGCCGTGGGAGATCACCAAAGAGACTTCCAAGGATCCACGACATCATAAGAGAGTGGAACTTGACTAGGCTGTCACGCTTGTAGCGCAGCACTCAACCTTACCAAGGGGCAGCCGCCCAATGCCCAACCTCTCAAGGCAGTTCTGGAGGCAATGTGTTCTAAGTGGCCTTGGTGAAGAAGACGTAGACACTCTGGTCTGTGTCGTCCGCAATGACCCCGTATTCTACGCCTTCCATAAGGTCGACAAGCAGTTTGAGCTCCTGAATCGCGTCGCTCTTGTCCTTGTGGAGGTGAAGGTGGTCAATGAGGAAGTCCAGACTGATGGCCAGATCTTTGTCTGCCATCTTGTCAGTCATCTCCTCGAGCCGCTGGCGGACTTTCATGTCAATGTCAGTGTTCGACTTCTTCAGATCAGACATTTTCTTCGTGTGCTTTTCCCAACTCATCTCTCATCACTTCCGAGATGACTTGCGTTGGCTTTCCTATTCAATCTTTGCAGATGCAGGAAGATCCCATCTACTTCGGAATGAGTCTTGCTTCGTGTTCGGCAATCATCATCCTCGAGAGTTCGAGGAAGGTCTCTTCTACGTTGTCGCCAGTAAGGGCGCAGGTTTCTCTGAAGAAGGCGGGAACCTGCAACTTCTCCTTGAACAGCTCAGCGAACGCCTGTCCTTCCTCAGTGGTTACAGCACCCTCAGGATTCTGGTCTCGCAGGTCGGTCTTGTTGGCAAGAATCGCTGTTGGTGGCAGCTCTCCCATGTACTTGTAGGCCTCTACTAGCCAGCGAGAAGCATTGTCGAAGGTTTCCCGCTCCATGACCGAGTACACTAGAATCAAAGAACTGCATCCCTGGTAGTAGTGCTTCCTGACGGACTCGTAGGATTGCTGGCCTGCCAAATCCCAGATCACAAGGCGGATGGTCCTGCCGTCAACGCCTACATACTTCTGAGCGAAGTCAACACCAATTGTGGCTATGTGGCTATGAATGAAGCCCTGTCCTAGGAACTTGCGCCTGAGACTCGTCTTCCCGACAGCTGGATCTCCGATGAGAGCCATTTTGAACATGATAGTGTTGTTGCTGTCGGGACTCACACTGATTCGCTCCTTTGGGTCTATGTTTGGCCGTCTTCCAGAAAGACCGACTGGTATTGTAGCTATAATAGCTTTCAGGAGATGGACATTTCCCTCTTCCGTATTCCTGTGGCTCCAAAGAGCCAGATGATGGCAGCAGATTCAATCTCACTCCCTCCTCTCGAAGTCGCGCCCTTCATCATCCTTTGTGTTTCATGTTTCACAAGTAGAATGATATCCTAGTGCATCCCTTACGTATGCCAAGCGTGTCTGGGAGGAATCTGGTCATGAGCCTCTTGAGCGCAGCTGATAGTGCGTACGATGTGATCATCGACAACCCCTGGGGATGTGTCTGGGCTTCACTCAAATCACTCATAGTCACGTTAGTCGTCTTCGCGACGACGGTCCTGGGAATTGCGGGCATCGTCAGTCTTCTTCCTCCTGACTACTCCTCCCACTTGTACCTCGTCTTGGCAGGTTTCTCTGACTACTCCTTCTTCACCTCTGGTAGCCTCCCCCAAGTCATCTCCCGGGCTATTGTCCTCATACCGTTCTGCGCTTCAGGTATGCTAGGATTGGGCCTGCTGCAGGTGGAGCTGGCACAGCGGATAGGCCATCGAGAAGCCGCTTCTCCTGGCACACCCACTAGCGTCATCTCCATGCTTGCTTATGGAAGCGTTGTGAGTCTGGTTGTCAACCTCCCCGTTGTTGCGCTTCTCGTTTTCGTCTTCCTAGCGTTCGGAGACCCCGGAAGCATACCATCGCAACTACTTTGGGCTGTGACACTGGCCTGGTGTACGTTCTGGACACTCAACTTCTCGGCGTTCCAGTGGAGAGTGAGCTATGGAGCCAATCCCTTCACTGCGGCCCGTGCAATGTGGTCGAGGCTTCGAGAGGAGAGTTCGCAGTACATCTGGGTCATGACTGTCTTCACCCTGATGACTCTTGCAGCGATTGTAATCTTCACCTCGACAACACAGATGTTGCTCGCGTCCAGTTTCTGTGTAGGATATTGCTATTATATCATAGCGCCGATTGCGTCTTTCGTGCTGGGCTTCTTTTTCTTCGGTATGCTGCTGTTGATCTGCGGTTGGTTCATGCTTAGCGGTTGGCTGTGGCAGAGCGAAGGCGCAAGTCTCGGCTTAGATGTTGCCCCAAGAAGATATGGTGGTATAACCTTCACAGAGCAATACTCTCTAGCTCAGACACGAAGAGCAGGAGTCGCAGTGGTAGTCCTCGTGATTCTCGTTGCAGCGGTGTCGATTGCTGCAGTTGATACATCTGCTGTTAGAGCGCACTGGAGCGACGAGGCGATGACGTTTCATCAGTTTGCCTATCAGTACTCCCAATCATTCTCCGGTGATCCCAGTCCCGTATCATATGGAATGGTAAACGCGACCCTTCACAACCCTCCTCCACTCCATGGCATCTACACGCCCTCGTCGTTCATCAACTCTCTTGTCGAGAGCTACAAGCTATCGTGCGAGTTCTCTGGGGGGACCAGTGGATATGAGTACATGGAGAATAGCGTGGCTCGGCTCATATCAAGGGCCTATCTTCCCGTTGGGATGTGGGCCAGCATCGACGGGTTCTTTCCTGACTCTGGTTCAAGTGGGTACCGGTCGTGGATCTCAGAGGGGTATATGCATCTCCAGTATTCAATGACGATTTTGCCCGATGGCTATGTCTCCTGGGAATTGGTCGTTTCTCTGGAAACAGGTGTTCCAGTCTCTGCTAGCTATTTAAGTGGCTGGGTTGGCCTGACGAGTCTGAACGTCTGGCTCGTTTCCTAGGAGCTCCCTTCGTTCGCCTAGGCTCGCTTTTCCTTCTCATAGGGCACTCCGATTGACTTGGGCGGAACAGACCTGCGAATGCCAGCCAGTGCAACGATAACGAACACATACGGAATCATCGCTACAAACTCGGTGTATGGGTCGAGAAACGCAAACTGTTCCAATCCCTCGATGAGAATCCCCAGTCCATAGAGGAATCCAAAGAACATACCCGCAAGAGCACATCCAATAGGAGTCCAATTCCCGAAGATGAGAGCTGCCAGTGAGATGAACCCGCGTCCAGCGGTCATGCCGGACCCGAAGGCACTGTTGTATCCTATAGACAGGTAAGCTCCTCCCAATCCCGCCATCACACCACTGATGACGACGCCAATCATGCGGGTCTGCTCGACACTGACCCCGGCCGCGTCCAGTGTGCTAGGGTCTTCTCCCGCTGCTCTGAGTCTCAGACCAAAGGGAGTCCTGTACATGACGTACCAGCAAATGATGACCATGAGGAACATCAGGTAGATCATTGGTGACATTGAGGATAGTGCGTAGCCTACAACCGGGATATTCTCTGCTCCAGGAATCTCGATCTTCGGCAGGACCAGGAACGACGGAAGTGGATCAGAGTATCCCTTGTGTCCCCAGATTGCCTTAGATCCAAACTCTGTGAGCCCTGCTCCAATCAGGATTAGGCCGGCGCCGCTGACAATGTGATTGCCCTTGTATTTCACACAGATGACTGCATGGACAAAGGCCAGTGCACCACCGCCTATGGCAGCCCCTATGAGGCCTATCCAAGGACTCCGTGCCATATCCGTCACCCAGACCGCCATGAACGCTCCAATCAGCATCATTCCTTCTAGTCCAATGTTGACGACTCCAGAACGCTCGGAGAACATACCACCCAGTGCTGTTAGTACTAGGGGTACTGACATCTGGAGGGACAGCAGGAAGAGTATCTCAATAGGAGTTGCCACTAGAGATCACCTCCCCCTTGGGTCCCTGCCCTCTCACGAATCATCCCTCTAAGCACAAGAGCGCCGACGATGCTCATGAAACCGAGAACGCCAAAGACACCAACGACCAGCATTGAGCCAGAGAACATCGCCGCAGCAACACCTAACCAGATGAGGCCTTCGATGAGTAGCGCGTTTGTGGCGGCCTGGTCTCTAACTAAGAACTTCATGAAGGAGTAGACGCCCACGATTCCTCCCAGAAGGATTACCCAAAGGAAGATCATGTTGGCAATCAGTGTCACACCTGCGATGCCAAACACAGTGCCAGCCAGCGCTATGCTGGCACCAAGGAGAAACGGAGCGGCCTCTCTGCGGTCCACCTTCACGCGCTGACCCTCTTCTGTGAATGTCTTAGATACATACTCAATGATTCTTGGAGCCGCAATGAACAACACAACCAGCCCTTGAACAACGGCGATGATCTCTTCAGGCGCGAAACCGTACCGCTGCATCTCACGCCCCCCTGTACGAAGTGCACCGAATAGAAGAGCTCCCAACAGGATTCCCCAGGGTGAGTTGTTCCCCAGCACTGCGACAGTGATACCGTCCCACCCATAGCCCTTGGACCAGTTTGCCTCGAAGCGGTGGAGGTTGCCCTGCATCTCAACTGCTCCTCCGATACCTGCCAATGCACCAGCAATCCCTAATGCGAGAGCCATATTCCTCTTGGCATTGATTCCTGAATACTCGGCGGCATCCATATTGAGACCCACGGCGCGCATCTCGAAACCGATTACTGTCTTGTTGATGAAGACATCAACTAGGAAGACTATGAACAGAGCCACCAATATGCCAACAGTGGCTTCTCGATAGATGGTCGGTAGCCATGCGCTTGTTAGGAGGTCTGGTGTCTGATCCACCATCTGATTCGGCTCCTTGAATGGGCCCCGGACAAGCCACGAAGTGAGATTGATGGCAATATAGCTCATCATCATTGTTGTTACAACTTCATGTGCGCCTCTGTATGCCTTGAGAATCCCCGGGAGAAGACCCCACAAGAAGCCAGCTCCGGCAGCGACTGCAATGCATGCAATCGGGTGAATCCCTATCGGCAATGCAACAAGATATCCAGTGAGTGCCGCTACCATTGAGCCTACATAGAGCTGCCCCTCAGGGCCGATGTTGAAGAGACCGCACTTGAACGCCAGACCGACCGAGAGACCTGTGAATACCAGCGGAGTCGCCTCTAGTAGTGTTCTATCCCAACGTACAATCATCCCACGTATCAGAGCTATCCATGCCAGAAGTGCGTCGTAGCCGGCGATGACCATCATTACTGTGGCGATAATCATAGCCATCAGGATTGAGCCCAACGCCCACATGACCTGCCGTTGCGACGATGGATCGTTGAATCTGTCCGCAATCGACTTCCTGAGTCGAGAGAAGAAGTCCATCTTCTCTGGTTCCTGCTCTACCTCTATGGTCTCTATGGTCACACTATCGCCTCCTCGTCCTCACCGTGACCGGCCATCAGCAGCCCCAGCTGCTCCTGCGTAGCCTCGTCTCTCTCCTTGACGGCCACAATTCGACCTTCATAGATTACGGCGATTCTGTCCGATAGGTTGCGAATCTCATCAAGCTCAGCTGAAACAAGTAGGATGCCCGCACCCGCCTGCTGCATTCTGATCAGAGTGTTGTGTACGAATTCGGTAGCTCCAACGTCCAGTCCTCGAGTTGGTTGTGCCGCCAGTATTAGTTTGGGTGACGTTGACAACTCTCTGGCAACCACAAGCTTTTGCTGGTTACCACCTGATAGCGTGTTGGCCAGTGAATCGATTCCACCTATCTTGATAGAGTACTCGTCGACCAAATCGCGCGATACCTTGGCCATTGGCCGGTTCTGTAGCATGGCACCTTCTGCGAATGGCTTCTGGTAGTGCCTTCCGATTACGAGATTCTCCTTGATGGTAAATGGAAGGACAAGTCCACGACGATGCCTGTCCTCAGGAATGTGCGCAACTCCCGCCTCGCGAACCCTGCGCGGGCTGGCTCGCGTGATATCATTGCCGTCCACTGTTATGCGGCCTCTTGAGGGCCTCCGCAGACCCGCCAGAGCTTCTACTAGTTCTGTTTGACCGTTGCCTTCCACGCCGGCTATTCCGAAGATCTCTCCCCGTCGTACGTCAAGCGAGATCCCCTTGACCGCAGGTACGCCTCTTATGTCATTCACGTGTAAGTCTTCAACATGAAGTACTGCGTCGCCAGGACTGGCAGGCGGCTTCTCGACGCGGAATACGACCTCCCTACCGACCATCATCTGGGCGAGCTGCTCCGGGGATGTGTCTTTCTTGTCCACGGTTCCTACCAGCTCGCCATCTCTGAGAACGCTGATTCTGTCACAGAGTGCCATCGGTTCGCGAAGCTTGTGCGTGATTAGGATTATCGTCTTACCGCTGTCTCTGAACTTGTTAAGTGTAAGGAAAAGCTCATCGACCTCCTGAGGCGTTAGAACCGACGTGGGCTCATCCAGAATGAGTATCTCAGCTTCTCTGTACAGGGCCTTCACAATTTCAACGCGTTGCTGGAGACCAACCGAGATGTCTGCGACCTTTGCTTCAGGGTCGATGGTCAGACCGTTCTCTTCAGCGATTCTCTTGATCTTCTCTTTTGCCTCTGAGAATCCTATTGAAGTCATATTCAGGATAGCATAACGGAGGTAGCCGAAGATGCTCGTGAATATGCCAACGAACTGAGCCGACCGTCCGGTGCGCTTTTCTTGCGCGGCCACGAACCGAAGATGGATCCATTTGAGGATGCCAAGTGCCTCAAAGGCGAGGACCAGGATAACAAAGTAGACCACTGTGGCAACGGTGGCTCCAATGATATCCATATTCAAGTAGGCCAGAAGAATGGCGATGAGGGAAATGGCAATGAGGCCATACCGCATTCTCATGTCTGGCTCAGGGTCCCGGGGCTCCGACCCCATCATCACATTCTCGGTAACAGTCAGAGGCGGCACCAGTTTGAAGTGCTGATGAACCATGCCGACGCCTTTCACAATGGCGTCTTCAGGGGTTGTGAGGTGGACCTCTTCGCCTCGGATCTTGATACGTCCAGTGTCACAAGAGAGCAGTCCATAGAGGATATTCATGAGGGTGCTCTTGCCCGCCCCATTTTCCCCAAGAAGACCGTGGACCTCGCCCTCCTTTATTCTCAAGGTGATGTCCTTGTTTGCTTCAACACCACCCGGGAAGGTCTTGCTGATGTTCTCCAGTTCAACAGCGTACACCATGGTGCACTCCTTCATGTTCCGGCCAAGTGGATGTGTAGCCTGCCAAGCAAACGGCATCGCCCTATATAACAATAGGGCTAGACGGGCCAATTCGAGGTGCGCTCCCATACCTATCTCTCATGGGCCGACAAGACAAAAAAAAAGAGAAAGGAGCGGAGGACAGAGCCTCACGCTTCTAATCTAGCCAGTAGGTGTGGTTGTAGTTATCAATCGGGATTATACCCGCTATGATATCTGCCTTGAGATCTTCCACTGCATCCTT
>JAEOUG010000020.1 GCA_016839445.1 Candidatus Thorarchaeota archaeon | reverse complement strand
TCTCTGAAGGATGTCTATCACATCCTCAAGCATGACGAGAGCGCAGCAAAAGAGGTAAACAAGCGTTTGAAGAAGGATGGTCTTGAGTTCAAGGGAATCTCAACTCCGCGGCACTTCATTGAGGTTCTCTATACTGATATCGGACTCCAAGAGATTAAGGCCAAGGTAACCAAACCGCTTGACGGCGTGGGGATTGCTATTCACTATGGCTGTCATCTCTTGCGACCAGTTGATGTGACAGAGTTCAAGCCAGAGTTTCTTGACGAGCTGGTAGAGGCCACAGGAGCTAAGGTAGTCGAGTATCCGTTATGGAAACAATGCTGTGGGGCCACAGTACTTCCAGTCAATGAACCTCTAGGTATTCGCCTGGCTCGTGACAAGTTGAAATCGATGAAGGAATCCGGTGCCACCTTTGTTACGGTGGTCTGTCCCGCGTGCGGGAATCAACTTGATCTCCAACAACTGGGCCTGAAGGAGACATACAAGGAGGAGTACAACCTCCCGATTCTCTTCTATCCTCAGATCCTCGGTCTTGCCCTCGGCCTTGACGAGGAAGAGGTCGGCCTAAGCATGAACCGCGTGCCTGCAGATCCCATTCTTGATCATCTTGCCTAGGGTGGTATCAGAATGACTAGCTCGGTCCTCATCATTGGCGCAGGAGTAGCAGGAATGACAGCTGCGGTTGAGCTGGCTGATTCCGGAGTCAAGACAATCCTCGTTGACAGGCTCCCCACCGTGGGAGGAAACGCATTGGACTTGTACAAGGCGTTCCCGACTGACGACTGCTTCTACTGCTTCGAGGGAAATCGTTGGCGTCCAGGAATACGGAAGTGCTTCTATCGCAGCGCACTTACAGACCAGCCAAACATAGATCTCCTTGTTGATAGCCAGATTGAGGAGATCAAGGGCAGTCCCGGCAAGTTCTCTGTCACGATACGAAAGGGTCCCGTGTATGTGGACCCGCGGAAGTGCACCATGTGTGGTCTGTGTATCACACACTCCAAGGCATTCAAGCTCCTCTCTCCTCAATGCCAGCCCCAGGCTGTTGTATACGATCCATCCATGGCGGATGAGGGTGCAAAGAAAGCTGAGAACGAATGCCCAAGCAGGGCCATCAACTTGTCCGCTGAGGGCTCCACTCAGACTGTGTCAGTATCGGACATCGTGGTCGCCACAGGCTTCCATGAAATGCAGCCAGTGAACATGGATGAATATGGCTACGGAACTCATCCCAACATAATAACACAGCTCGAGTTAGCCAAGATACTCGATCCCAATGCTGAAAACGGAGGAGCTCTTGTAAGGCCCTCAGACGGGAAACCCGCGAAACGAGTACTGATGGTTCAGTGTGTGGGAAGCCGTGATGAGAACTACTATCCATACTGCTCGAAGATCTGCTGTGTCTTCGCGCTCAAGCATGCAAACATCATAGCAGAAGAGCGTGGCGAAGCCAGCGTCAGTGTCGTCTACATGGACCTAAGAACCTACGACACATACGAGGACTACTACAGGCGAGCTCGTCGAGCTGGCGTGGAGTTCATCAGGGGTCGGACCATGAGTGTGAAGCCCAATACTGATGACACTCTGGAGATCACGGTCTACGACTCACTTCTAGACAAGTATCTGAAGTTCTCTGTAGATCTCTTCGTTCTCTCCTCTGCGCTGGAACCGCAACCAGATAGCAATCGCATCATCAAGGCGCTAGGGTTGGGTCAATCCAGTGGATTCGCAGCACCCTTGGACACTGCCACTCATGGTGAGGTTGTGATTGGCGAACATGTCTATGCGTGTGGGGCTGCATTGGGACCTGCCGAGGTTCCAGACAGTGTAACTCAGGCAAGAGCAGTGGTCTCAAAGATACTGCAGGAGAGGATGTGAAGATGACAGTGAGTGATTCGACGAAGGTACCAGTCCTCATCTGCACCTGCGGACAACAAATCCCCCTCGACTTCGCCGGGCTTGAGAAGCGAGTCAAGGAGCTTGAGGCGGTCTCGTCTGTGACAGTTCATCCATTGGCATGCCAAGATGAGGGTCTTGAGAAGGTATCAGAACTTGCAGGAAAGGGGCCTCTTGTCATTGCCGCCTGTACCAGTCAGAAGATCAAGCCAAGAATTGACCAGTATCTGTCTGCTCGGAAGGCGGACCCCTCACAGATTCAGTATGTGAATATTCGTGAACACTCTGGATGGGTTCACAGTAACACTGACGAGGCAACAGACAAGGCACTCGCAATGATTCGAGGCACTGTTGCTAGGTCAACTGGTTCACAATCACTTGTTGAGGAGTCTAAGGACGTCGGCAATCATGTAGCAGTCATCGGAGGTGGGATTGCAGGTATCGAAGCTGCGCTGAGTCTCTCATCTCTTGGCTACAGAGTCACGATCATTGAGATCTCTGATAGGCTCGGAGGACATGTCAGAAACCTGCCCCTCGTGGCGCCGACTGGAAAATCCGGCGTAGAGATTCTGAAGAGTCGTCTAGATCGGATTGAGAAGGATGACAATATCACGCTACTGACCAAGTCTACAGTCCGCTTCGTAGAGGGCGAGCTCGGAAACTTCACTCTTCATTATGCGCACGAAGGCGAGGACTCAGAGCTCACGTTACAGGTCTCTGCCGTGGTGCTTGCGACCGGCTTCAAGGAATTCAAGCCGGATTCTATGACTGAGTATCGCTACGGCAGGAATCCCGACGTCGTCACACAGCTTGAGCTGTCTCGAATGTTGCTGCAGAAGAACCTCACACGCCCATCTGATGGGGCATCCCTCAAGGAAGTGGTCATGGTCCAATGTGTCGGAAGTAGGTCGGAGGACTATAAGAAGGACTGCAGCAAGCTCTGCTGCACCTTCGCAATAGATAACGCACTGGAGATACTGAAGCAGAACCCAGACGCGAATGTTCGGGTCGTGTATATGGACATCAGAGTACCATTCGAGCATGAGATGGTCTACAAGGAATCCAGGGAGAAGGGTGTTGACTACATTCGCGGACGAGTAAGCATGGTCTGGGAAGATGACGGAAAGACGCTAGTCCGCATCTATGACTCACTGCTGGACAAGTTCATCGATGTACCTGCTGATCTTCTGGTTCTGTCTACAGCAATCCTTCCTCCAGAGGGAATATCCCACCTCTCCGAAACGCTCGGCTACGCGCTTCGTGACGACGGACATGTCAAGGAGCTGTATGGAAAGCTCCGAAGGACCGAAACAAGAAGGCGTGGAGTGATTGCTGTTGGAGCAGTCACCAGACCGCAGTTCGTGCACGAGTGTATCACTGATGCGCAGTCGGGCGCGCTGATGGTTCACAATGAGCTCCAAGGTGGCAGCGTGTCTGCCTTGGCTCGTGGTGCAGTCTTGGTTGTTGATGATTGCGTTGGTTGCAGCCTCTGCGCTCAGCAATGTCCAAGAGGAGTCCCTCTCATGATTGAGCAGGAGAGTCCTGAGGGTAACACAGACGGTGAGGATGACAAGATACTCTTCAAGGCCGCTATCGACACTCTGAACTGCCATGCATGCGGAGTCTGCCAGAGCCTATGTCCCTCTGGAGCCACTCAGCTGAACTTTCTCACGAATGACCAGATGTGGTCTGAGATTGAAGAGACCCTGCACGGAGCCGGGCCTGACTACCCCATCACGCTCTGCTTCTACTGTGAGGAGTGTGCAGTGTCCACGATTGACATTGTTGGTACGAAGAGGATGGAATACCCAGCGAGCACACGGTTGATTCCTGTCCCGTGCGCAGGAAGAGTCAGCATCATTGACATCCTGAAGGCCTTTGAGAATGGTGCAAGTACAGTCATGGTAGCAGCCTGCGAAACAGACCGATGTCATGTCGGTGGGACTGGGAATGAGATCGCCCAGGTACAAGTGGATGTTGCTCGAGACATCCTAGATGCCATTGGCTGGAAGGGCGAACGAGTTGAGATGTTCAGGATGTTCAGTGCAGAGCCTGAGCGCTTCACGAGAGCGGTAGATGAAATGGTGCGTCGCGCAAGGGAATTCGGGCCCACGCCTGTTCATACAGGTAAGGCAGGCAAGTGGATGGAGGCGAGCGAATGAGCAAGTCTGAGGACATCAGGGACATCTCGCCGAAGCGCAGACGAATGATGGACATGATTGTTGCACTGGGTGGACTCAGAGAAGAGAAGACAATCCCTCCTGGCCAAGTGGAGCAGGAACTGGCCAGTCTGAAGCAGGAGCTTGCTCCGCTCACCGCGAGCATTCTCTCGTTTCCTGATGCGTACTTCAAGGAATTCCTGAAACACGCCGAGAGAATCGATTTCACTAAGGAAATCGGAGACAGACTTCTGCTTAATGCCGCTGCGGACGCAATCAGTGCCTCCGTGTCAAAGGCAGAGATTGAAGGACTTAACGACCTGCTTCAGATACTTAGACAGTCATCCAAGGCGCGTGAGGAACAGGCAGCCGGAAGTGAAGCCTTCCTGACGATGGTGAAAGAGATCAATGCCAGTCTAGAGTCAGAACCCGAGCGTGCATTAGCCAAGC
>JAEOUG010000151.1 GCA_016839445.1 Candidatus Thorarchaeota archaeon | reverse complement strand
GAGAGAAGAAGGCCTAGAGTGATCAGAGATAGTAGGGCAGCTACGTACGAAACCAGTGAAGCGCGGTCATCGCCGGTTGGGTAGGTTCTGAATAGCAGGTAGAACAGATAGCCAACTAGCAAGAAGAACTGAACGCCTATGGTGAGCTGTAGAATACTGCCCTGCATGGTGCCTCTGACTTACTTCTATGCCGTACTGTGATAGTACTTGTGATAGTGCAAAAAGAGTCAGGATTCCGGAGCACTTGCTCCGGAATATTCTCCATAGACTAATCCTGATAGCCTTTCATGAAGCCCTCGCGCTGGTTCCACTTCTCTTCGAGGCGCTGCATGACTGTCCACATGCGGTATGTGTAGTTCCAGGCCTCGTCGAACTTACCTTGGTTCATTTGGTCCTGGAATTCCTCGACGACATCATTGATGTCTCCAATGTCCTCGATGATGACCGCGTCGAACTCGTACATCTTGTCGAGCTCTTTCTCATTGATCTTCTCCTTTGAGCCCCAGGCCGCATAGCCGTAGTCAGCGTACCTTATGGCGGACTCAATCTTGTCAGTCAGAGCAAGCATCCTGTCGAAAGTCTCCCAGGTCTTCGTGAGTTCATAATCAACGACCATCATCTGAAGCTTCTCAAGATCCTGCTTCACCAGTCTGAGCTGGTCTGCAAGGAACTCTCGGAGGACCTTGTCAGCGGCGCGTCGTTCCTCCTTCTCCTGGTAGCCGTGCCATCCAGGAATGTAATGCGTAATCTTGCCGATGAAGCCACCCTTGATGTCCTTGGCTGCCTTCTTGCGAATGCGCTTAGCAATCGGGTCCGTGATTTTCCCCAATTCTATGATTCTCCTGATCAGTTTAGTTTAGCTAACCCCATGGCATGACATGTGGGGTTGACCTGCTTGGGACTATACTTGAGTCCTTAAAAAACATGTCACAGTGAATTCCGCGCAACTCCCTTGTGGATGTCGACAGCAGCTTCCGGTTGCTGCTTCTCCTAGAAGAGCACCACAATCAATGAGAGGTCAAGAACGAAGAGCATCAGTCCTATCATGATCAGAAGGACGTAGAGATTCCTTATGTTGGTGTACGTGTTGGGTCCTTCATGGACCTTGCTCTCGACCCAATCTGTTTCCTTTGCGAATTTCTTCTGACCTGAAAGCCCCTTGTATGATTCCGTATATGTCTGAAACAGGTAGGTGTCCTCTCGAAATACGTCGAGCTTCTCGAACCTATCCTGCACCGGATCAGAGAATCCAAGCAGCGCCTCGACCTTACATACGTGGGCAACCATCAGCAAGAATCTCTTGAATTGCCTCTTCGCGGTGGTCATTCCCAGCCAAGAGAACGCGAGTATCACCACTGACAGGAATGAGAGTGTCAATGCATAGGCCAACTTCGTGACAGAATCCTCCGCCTGCCAGTAGGCACCTAGACCCACGAACGTAATCGATACTATCGCTGAGATGATTACGAAGTAGAATTGCCCGCCCTTCCATATCATCTCAACATATGCATCAGCCGCTGTGCGCCGTTCCTTCCATACTTCAATTAGAATGTCTTTGTCGTCGAAAACTGATGTGCTCATTGCCAAAACCACGTACGCCCGGAATGGGCTACGCCTCCTAAGAGCTTTTCCAGAAATCAACGTGGGAAGGACGATTCCCAATTTCCGTTGCCTCGGTGTGCGCCTCGGTCTGATTATCCTCTATCTTGGGACTCCGTAGAGGTGCGTCAATCTGAGAATGGCCCAAGGCGTCATCAGAAAGGTCAGGGCTACTGCGATATGCACTATTCCAAGGAAATCAATATAGAATGGTGAGATGACGGGTCGCCGGAACGCCAACGTTATCACAAACAGGACGCCTAGACACAGAGACACGCCCGCCCACCCCTCGTATGTCCACTTCGTGAACTTGCCTCGATATAGTCTTGATCCCAAAGTGAGGGGGATGATTGCTGGTCCGGCGAAGATGGCGAACATCGCGAGTATACCAGTTATCTCGATCGGGCCGAAGTGAAGAATAACGTATGCAGAGATGAATCCGAAGACTGAGAAGATAAGACCCTGGGAGATAAGCGAAAACGCTGCCAGTTTCTGTCGAGCCACTAGTTCTTCGTCCACCAATTACGATCCTCCACCATACTGATTCTCTGTTCAGTTTATAGTTCTAGTTCTAGACTATGACCCTTGCCGTGTCTGCTCAATCACGCAGAAGGTTGCTCTTATATGGAACCGGCTTTCCTGAACCCTCATTATGACGGAGCAAGGTGTCATCCGTGAAATCGACTGGTCTATCGCTCCGGAGAAGATCAAGACAGTCACGGAGGAGACAATCAAGAAGGCAGAGGCTGAGCTTGACAGAATCGCCCAGACTCCAGAGGGTGAGGAGAGCTTCGAGACGATTCTGCAGTTCGAAGAGCTCTCGGCTGCAACGACCGAGATACTGCAGCCTGTGGCATTCACAAAATACGTGTCAACAGACAAGGAACAGAGAGAGGCTGCCAACGATGCAGAGAAGGAGTCCCTGAAGTTCTTCAACAAGGTCTACGCTAGGAACGACTTGTACAGGGTCTTTGCCAGAGTTGCGGAGAAGGAGAAGTCCCTCAACGCGGAGGACAGCTACCTCTTGGATAAGATACTCAAGGACTTCAGGCACTTCGGAGCAGCCCTTGATGATGAGAAACGAATGGAGTTCTTGGAGATTGCCAACAACATCACCGTTCTCACATCCGATTTCCAGCAGGTTCTCAATGAGACAACCACAACAGTTCCTCTAACCGCAGATGAGCTGGAAGGAGTGCCTCCCCCTATCTATGAGGACGCTGAACGCGACGGTGAGTACTACAAGATACCACTTGACCAGCCAGTCGCCTATCCTGTGAGAATGTATGCCAAGAATCCCGAAACGCGAAGACGTATCGACCTAGCCCTAAACAGGAGAGGTGGCAAGGAAAACAGCCAGAGGCTCTCAGACGCGTTGGCCCTAAGGGATCGACAGGCAAAGCTCCTAGGGTTCAGCACCTTCGCGGAGTACGAGATTAGCAGGAAGATGGCACAGGTGCCCCAGAGAGTCTTCGACTTCATGCACGATTTGAAGGACAAGCTCTCAATCTTGGGAGAGAAGGAGCTGAAGGTTCTTTCAGAACTCAAGGCCAAGGAGCACGGGCTCTCTGTGGACAAAGTGAAGTTCGAGATCTACGACCTCTTCTACTACCATGAGATGCTAATGCGAGAGAAGTACGCTGTGGATCAGAACCTTGTGAAGGAGTACTTCCCAATGGCCCGGGTTGTGAAGGGCGTTCTGGATGTCTACCAGATTGTGCTCAACCTTGAGTTCAAGGAACAGAAGAATCCGAATGTCTGGTCTGATGACGTTCGTGCCTTCGAGGTCTACGACAAGGTAACAGGTAGCCTGATGGGAATGTTCTGTCTGGACCTGTATCCGAGAGATGGTAAGTTCAAACACCAAGCAGTGTTTGACATCCTAGGCAGAAGAGTGAAGGACGGAAAGGCGCTCTTGCCAATCGCTTCCATGGTCGGCAACTTCAAGAAGCCAAGCACGACACAGCCCTCGTTGCTTCGACACCCCGAGGTCGTCACGTTCTTCCATGAGTTCGGGCACCTCATGCATGTTGTGACCAACAAATCGAAGTACGCCAGCTTCGGACTCAACGCAGTTCTTCCTGACTTCATCGAGACCCCTTCGCAGATGCTTGAGAACTGGGCCTGGGAGGCTGAGGTCCTTGAGTTGATCTCTGGCCACTACGAAGATCCAAAGAAGAAGCTACCAGCTGACATCCTGAAGCGGATGATTGATGCCAAGCTTCTGGACATCGGGCTTCTCACTCTGAGGCAGGTGTTCTTCTCGCTCATCGATATGAAGTACCACACGGAAGCGCCAGAGGACACGACTGCAGCATATCTGCAGCTCTTGAAAGAGATAACGGGCTTTGAGTTCAGTGAGCCTGTGACACCGGAAGCTGGGTTCGGTCACCTGATGGGCGGGTACGAGGCAGGATACTACTCGTATCTATGGAGCAAGGTGTATGCCGAGGACCTATTCACTAGGTTCAAGGAGGCTGGCATCATGGATGAGAAGACGGGCTTAGGCTACCGAGAGATCATCCTTGCTCCTGGCGGCAGCAGACATCCTGACGAAATGGTCAGGGAGTTTCTGGGCCGTGAGTCCAACTCTGATGCCTTCATGGAGTCAATCGGACTGGGCAGGTAGTGGACGATCTGAGACGGGAACATACCCGTCTCACTTCCTTTCTTCTGAGTGACTCCTGTGTATCAGAAAAGAAAGAGAGAAAACGTGAGCGAGGTAAGCTCGCCCACGGTTCTGTTTAGCACTACCAGAGCTGGTACTGCCTCTTGACGAAGCCTTCCCAGACTCTTGGAAGCTTGTTGATGACTTCCTCAGTGATTGACTCGACTGACTTAGAAGCCTTCTCGATGTCGCACTCACCATAGAGCTCGACGTTGATGGCCTTAGGCTCAGTGATGGGTGCGCCAATCTGTGACACCAGGTAGCAGTAGACCTGGTCGAGGTCAGGGTTCTCCTTATGGACTCTCTGAGTGATCTCCCTTGCCGCCACATTGTAGGTCTTTCCTACGTGTGAAACCGGATTCTTTCCTGCCGCGGCCTCAAGAGTCATTGGGCGGTACGGTGTGATGAGACCGTTCGCACGGTTACCTCTTCCAACCTGTCCGTCATCTCCATGCTCGGCTGAGGTGCCGGTCACGGTGAGGTAGAACAGATTGTCATCAGGGGCATCGGCGGTGTTGACACTCACTTCTACGCTCATGTCTGTTATCTTCGCTGAGAGGTCAAGAATGATGTCTTTGATTCCTTCCATGACACTCATGTATTCATCTCGGTCCTTGGTCTCGCTTGAGATGATTGCGGCAGCAACCTGTACATGAATGCGGTCATCAATCCTCGTGCCCATGATCTTTATGTCTTCACCTATCTGCGGCCACTGCTTCTTCACCTTCTCGCTATTGAGGACTTGCTCTGACTCCAGAGTGATTAGTTCCGTTGGCGAGAACGGGGCGTAGCCAACTCCAAATGAGGTGTCATTTGCCCTTGGGATACCAGTCTCGATATCGAAGTTACCAACAAGGTCAGTGCTGCCCGCCCTGATCTTGTAGTCGATTATGACATCAGAGTTGACATCAAGATGTGGAAGGTCCTTGCTCAGCCAGTGCCTGGTGTGCTCAACTGCGAACTTCCCTACTGGCACCTGTCGCTCATAGTCCTTGTCCACCACGTCGACAGCCCTACCGCTCAGGAGAATGTAGATTGGCTCAATGACATCTCCACCGCCGAAGCGTGCATTTGATTGCCCTCCGACTAGCAGAACCTTGTCAACATTGTGATGTTGTACTCTGTCGAAAGTCTCCATGTAGTACTGGCTTAATCGTACTGACAGCTCCTCTGCAGCCTTGTCGCAGAGAGTATCGGGGTGACCCTTGCCCTTCCGTTCAACGATCTCCACTTTGTGCTTATCAACGCTGGGTCCAATTCCGCGTGTTACTTCTAGATTCATGATATTCAACTCGCTAGTGTGTTGTCAGTAAGCGGAGTTACTTCCATCGACGCGCGAGTTTGCTCGATAAATAGCTTTGGGTGTGTAATTCCTCTTGGTAATCAAAACGAAGCACTTATTACCAATGGGAATCAGACGACCCCATGCAACTAACACCGAGTCATCTACAGAAACTGCGTCTGGAGAATGGAATGACGCAGGCAGAGCTAGCCTCACTCGTAGACGTATCGCAGTCCTATATTGCGAGACTTGAGAGAGGTTCTCTCGATCCCAAGCTCTCTGTCGCGAACAGAATCATCGCCGCTCTGACTCAGAGGCACCAGGCGAAGTGTTCTGACATTATGACTTCGAACCCCGAAACAGTAGACGCCCGCCAGAGCGCAGCATACGCAGTTGAGAAGATGCAGAATGGCGGCTACTCTCAAATACCTGTGTTGCGAGGAACTCAGATTGTCGGCATGGTCACCGAGCGCGACGTAATCCGCAATCTGCAGCACGACATGAGCGCTCTCTCGGTGCAAGCAGTAATGAGCCCAGAAGGCGTTCCCACAGTTGACCCTGGTACTCCAGCAGACATCGCAGCCGATCTGCTCCAGACATATCAAGCGATTCTTGTCCAGAGCCAAGGACGATTGCAGGGCATCGTCACTCGATCCGATGTGATGAAGCTGACAGGGCCTCCACGTAGGCAGCGGTGACTTGCCCCCTGCTTTCAAGTGATGTGTGCGACGCGCAGCCCACCGAGGAGCATCTGGATGATACTAGCTCTCATAGGCCTTTGTGCCCCCGCAGAATCAGTTATATGCTGTGGAAATGAGGTTGTCACGGAGTAGGAAAATCGGTGTCACAGTATCTTGACTCCCTTGATGACCTCCGCGACGGGCTTGACACCTTCGTGGAGAAGTGGGCCAATATACAGAGGAAATCTGTGAAATCGATTCAGGCTGTAACAAACACCATCATGCAGATTGAACATCTGGACGGCTCTCTCGGAAAGCTCGAAGGCTTCCAGGATCTGCGTGAGAACACCAAGGGAATCCTCTTAGTGAATCTCTATGATAGACTAGTTCCTGCTCTTGAGTCCTCTATCCGGGAGTTCACTAAGCTGATGCACATGTTTGAGAATCTCAAGCACACTGCATCGTCAATCCAAACGCTCACAGAAACCATGAGGGGCAACGTGGAGGACAATCCGCGGCTCGAGGACCTCGTAGGCTTCCTTGATCTTGTTATGATAAGCGTGCGCGATATTCTGAACATGTATGAGAGCGAGTTCCTCGTCAAGGTCACAATCTTCCGCGACTTCGAGGAAGGAGCGATAGAGATTGGCGTAGTGAGCAACTATCTCACGATCTGGGTTGTGGAGCCGAACATCGAGCCGAATGCTCGCGACAAACTGCTCAAGGACTTGGATGAACACATCGAGCTCTTGAGGGACGTCTTCGAAGGTGACTCAAGCATTCGCATTCCTGATGCCTACCGCAAGGCGCCACTGTAGTCCGAGTGCTACTCACTCTCGCTGGGAATTCGTTGCTCTTGGAACCGAATCCTGTTCATGACTTCTTCAATCTCGGCGTCAAGCTCCATCTTGAGCTCCTGGAAAGTCCCTTCCGATATCTTGCCGCTCTCGAACTGGTCTTGGTAGTACTGGAGCTTGGTTCTGTAGATCTCCTCTCTTATGTTGAGTTCCTGAAGCTTCGCACGACGTTCCGAAACCACACGTCTGAGTTCATCCTCGAGCTGGAAGATCTCTTCCTCTAGCTCGGCCTTCAATCGCCCGTATGTCTCTGAATCCAGCCGTCCCTCGGTGTACTGGTCGACCAGTCGCAGCAGTGCTTGTCTCGTTGCGTCGCGGTGTACGGTGATTTCCTTGGCACGGTCCTGTTCTTCCACCAGACCTAGGATATTCGCTAGTACACCAGTCGTTAGTCCCTGCACCACTAGACTGACTATCAGCACGATGAATACGATGGAATAGATGCTTGGGACGGCGACCTTGATCTCCTCGACATAGTCTCCAAGAAGAGAATGTAGTGGGTGTAATGGATCCGCCAATTCACCTGCCTTATGAATGAGAACCGTGACAGCAATTGCTGCAAGCGCTCCGCTGGCAACGCCCTTGACACCAGCCCAGCTCACAAAGATTCGTTCCTTGAAGCTCATTGCCCTATCAACTGCAGTCACGAGAAAGACAGAGATGGGTCGTGCCACTAAGATGACAAGAACGGCGGTAATGAGGCCAAGTTGCACGACACTTGGATTCGCTATCATGAAGGCTATTGGTTCAGTGGTGGGGTCTCCCTCCACGAGTGGAACACTAAGCGTGTAACCTAGCAGAATGAACACGACGATTTCAAAGAAGAACGAGACGTTCTTCATCACATTCCGCATGGACCGCTGAGGGAGGGGGCCCAGACCTATCCTTCTTGCGTTGGCCATGAAGATGCCCGCAAAGACTGCTGCCAACGCGCCGGGGTGGATCTCGTATCCTGTGCCATAGGCGAAGAGCTCGCCAAGGCCATATGCAAGGAAGGGTGTTGTTGCCGTGAGGATTGTCACATTCGTGTCCTCACCCGCTCTTGGTATTGCCCAGCCAACTCCTCTAGCAACAACAAAGCCTAGCAGCAAGCCCAGCCCCATGCTTGCGGCGAACTCCCCTATTATCAGCCCGATTCCAGTGCCGCTTCCCGCACCAAGATACGAAGCTATGACAAACGGTTCGAATACCGTGATTACTAGGATTACGGATGTTGCGTCGTTGAAGACCGCTTCACCTTCGAGGATTGCGAAGATCTTGCGCTTGACTCGCACGCCTCCTGATTCAAGCACGGAGAAGAGCGCTGCCGGGTCTGTAGGTGAGAGGATTGCGCCAATGAGGAACGCTGCAATGCCTATGTCTATTGCGAGCGCAATTGCATACCCTCCTATCAGCGAAGTTGCCAGCACGCCAGCAGTGGCCAGCAGCAGAACATTGACAATTGACAATCGGAGCTCTCTCAGGTTCAACGTGAGGCCGGCGTAGAACAAGACGGTGGCCAACGTGATTTGTGCAATGAAATCGAATCCCGTGATCTGGATCAGCTCAACATCAGGCGACAATACAACGATGACACGTCCCATCAGCAGGCCGGTCAGAACAAGAGGAATAGGATGCGGAACCCTATACCTCTCTGCAACCTTCGCTATTGCGACACCAATGATTAGAATCCCTGCAACAAGGACAAGAATTGATGTCTCTAGCTCCTGCAACTAGCATCAAATCTCCGCGATGATTTCCGCGCCTTCCTTTGCGTAGTCTGAGATGTGTTCAAGTTCAGCCACGATTTTGCGCATCATGTAACATACGAAGTCAGAGTCTCCGCCCGTGGCTACAGATATCTGACGACATATCACAATGTTGTCTTCGTCGATCTCCCTCTCGAGTCTAATGATTGACTCCAGAGTCTGAGCCGCGTCATCTGAGTTCTCCGCTCGTTGGCGAACCATTGTGGTCAGCTCTTTCATCTGCTCGTGGACCTTGTTGGAGATTGTAGTCATCGAGTCCATGAAGATCTCGTTGAATGACTCGCCTCGGACTATATCAATCATCACGAGTACTCGGAAGAAGGTATGCTGGATGTCAAGAAGGTGCGACACGATTGCTTGTGCTAGAATACCTAGGTCGTCGCGGGGGAGGTTTCTCGAGAAGGCATACTTGTCAATTAGCCCCCTCACGTTCTTGAATGCGTCTTTGCGACGCTCAGTCCAGGCCTCATCCTCCGTGTCTCCACAGCTAATGCAGAGCCTCTGATGAACGTAGTCGCTGATCTTCTCCTGAATCGAGAGGATGTTCTCAAGCTGCTTGAGAATGTCTGGCCTCTTCGCGACCTCATCAGTCATTCTTCTTCTCCTCCTCTGGGAACTCCATTTCCTTCTCCCTCCGCCATGCCAAGGCGAAGTCCACGTGGATGAAGTGCCTCCGGATTGTGACTTCTATGCCTGTTTCTACTGGTTCACCCAATGGAACTTGGATGACACCCTCGCGGAGGGTGGGCATAGGGAGCTCCAGCTTCTTCCCCTCACGTATCTGTTCTGCGATGTTGACCAGCAGGTCCGCGAGATTGGAGAGCGTCTTCTCCTCTTCGAACTCGTACTCTTCTATCCGCATTCTGATTGACCTCTATGGATAGTGCCTACAGCTCTGAGGGTTGAGATTGCCCCTTTTTAGAATAACTGTTGGGCAGGATTTGGCGAGTCTAGACGCTCTATCTGGCTCTGGATGGAAGTTATTAGAGCGGAGTCGTCTGATTGCTCATGCGCTTCTTTGAACCTGCAGAGGAGCAACCCTGCTATTACTGCAAGAGAATCAACGAAGTTGACGGAAGTTATCCTGTCCGTCCGGCTGTCTTCACATTCGAGAACTATGTCTATAGATGCTCGTGGCACTCGAGGTTCAAGTGCTCTAGGTGTGGTCAAGAACATCATTTCAGTTGGTTCTACTGGTGTCCTGAAACCAAAGAGCTGATCTGCGGTGGCTGTAGTAAGCCACGGCTGTATCCTGTGAGATTCTGGGATCGGACATATGCCTACGAATTCTACTGCGAAACATGCAAAGAGAATCACTACGACATATTCTATGCCGAGTTCTGCGGGACGCACCCGTGGCAGAGTGAGTTCCTCGAGTTGAGGCCCGCAATTGGAGATTCCGATTTTCCGGAGCCAATATGGACTCCTGATACTCAGAGAATGGGAGAGCCTCTCACATTGGACGAAGCTCTGAAGCTAGAGAATAGGGTTTTTGCCCTTCGGAGAGAACTTAGTTGCTACGAGCCCTTAACCGATGTTGTACCGGAATCCAAGATGAACGAGAAGCAGACTCATGAGGCATGGGAGGGATTCAGCGACCACTGGATGCGAGCTGTCAACAGTGAATCCGTTGATGAAGGCGATATCAATCGTAGACTCATCATAGATCGACATCTGACGAGACTGGCAGGTGACGTGACGGGTCTGAATGTCTTAGATGCGGGATGTGGGAATGGATACCTGTCTCGAAGGCTTGCCAGAGATGGAGCGTCTGTCACAGGCGTGGACTTCTCCGAACCCTTCATAGAGTACTGCAGCCAAAGAGAGACTAAGGATTCCCTGGGAATCGCTTTCGTTCAGGCATCACTGGATGACTTGTCTGCCTTCGACGATGGCATCTTTGATCTAGTAGTCTCGAACATCGTCCTGGCAGATGTGGTCAACTTCAAGCAAGCCTTTTTGGAGATATCCAGAGTTCTCAAGGACGATGGAAGGTTCATCTGGTCCAACACTCATCCAGTTTTCGGAAGAGCTGGATCTTTCGATATCCGGCTACCAAGTGATACACATAGACCAGAAGAGAGGTACCTGAAGCTGGTAGACCGGTACTATGATTCAGGTGGTGTGTTGTACAACTGGGACGGGCACAGCCTCTGGCAGATTGACAGAACTCTTGAGGAATACAGCAAAGCATTGAAGGAGGCAGGTTTCGTGATCTCAGAGATTATTGAACCGAGCGCATCTCCCGAAGACATCCGCGAGCATCCACGACATCTGGCCTTCGACGCAGATAGGTGGACGCACTTCATCATCTATGAGTGTCTAAAGAGACTCTGAATCTCATCCTCATCCTCGAAGGTCGAGAGCCTGCCTGAGGGCTGTACGCACTCCAAATGCCCAATCCACCATCAGTCTTATTTGAGCTTTGGAGCCCCTAGGGGCACTGGCCTCGCGCCAGCATAACATCCAAGGAGTAATCACATTGAGCGACAAAGACGATGAAATGGTCGTCACTCCCTGGGAGGTCCGAGGTAAGATCGATTATGACAGGTTGATCAAGGAGTTCGGCACTCAGAGGTTGGACGACAAGCTCAAGAAACGAATCTACAAGATTGCGGGTGAGAGTCACTTCATGCTAGAGCGTGACCTCTTCTTCTCCCACCGCGACATGGATTGGGTACTCAACGAATACGAGAAGGGCGACAAGTTCTTCCTCTACACAGGAAGGGGTCCCAGCGGGCAGGTCCACATTGGCCATCTAGTACCTTGGATGTTCACAAAATGGCTTCAGGACCGCTTCGGCACTCGCCTGTACTTCCAGCTGACCAATGATGAGAAGTTCTTCTTCGAGCCGGATCTAAGCTACGATGACGTCAAGGGTTTCACCTACGATAACGCACTGGACATCATTGCCACTGGCTTTGACCCCGAGAAGACATACATCCTACAGGATATCGAGGACATCGATCTGATGTACGAGATTGCCGTACAGGTCGCCAAGAAGGTCACCTTCTCCACTGCCAGAGCGGTCTTTGGGTTTGAAAACAGCATGAATATCGGAGGCATCTGGTATCCCGCGATGCAGGCCGTGCCGGCGTTCTTGCACCAGCATCTGACAGGAGAGAAGGTTCCGTGTGTGATACCGTGTGCTATCGATCAGGACCCCCACTGGAGAGTCACTCGTGACGTGGCCGAGAAGCTGGGTTACTACAAGCCCGCCTCAATACAGAACCGGTTTGTACCTGGTCTCCAAGAGGGTGGCAAGATGTCCGCCTCTGACCCCATGTCCGCGGTCCTCACAACGGACAAACCGAAGCTGGCCAAGAAGAAAGTCATGGCCGCCTTCACCGGAGGTAGGGACACAGCTGAGGAGCAGCGCAAGCTGGGTGCTAATCCAGACATCTGCTCGGTCTTCAAGTACTACACCTTCATCTTCATGCCTGACGACAAGGATCTCGAGAATATTGAGAAGAAGTGCAGGTCCGGTGAAATACTGTGCGGCGAGTGCAAGCAAATCCTCGCGCCCATGATGGTCGAGTTTCTTGAGAATCATCAGGCTGCAAGAGAAGAGGCCAAGGAACGTATTCACGAATTCTCGGCTGAGCGACTACGCACCGAGGCACGCAAATAGATCAAATGCCAGTTGCAGGAGAATGGCCTGCTTCTGGCCATCTATTTCTTTGAGTTGGTCGGATGCTTGCACAACGGAATCGGCATCTTTTTGAATCGGGGGAATCTGTCACTGAGTCTAGGGGTGTAATGATGGCATTCGAAGAACCAACTCCCTCAATTCAGGAATCCATCCGTCTCGACACACATACGAGTAGAGTACTGCTCATTCTTGGTGTGGTCGGCGTCCTCAGCGCCGCAGTGCTGGACTTGTTCCGGAAGGCAGCATATCTCGAGTATATCCGTCTCTACAATGAGTTTCCTTTTGACTGGGATGTGATTGAGCCTGTGGTCGACCTCCTTCTGTTCCTTGGTCAGCTATCCGTTATCCCAGCGATACTCTTCACCCTTGGATACTATGGAGTGATTGAGGGGAACCGAGGGAGATTAGGTCTAGTCTTCGTTTTCATCAGCCTCTGGCCATCTTCATTCAATCTCTCCGAGGTCCTATACAGCATCTTCGGATACTCGATCAGTTTCGAGGCAATGTCTATAGCTTACTTCGCATTTTCCTTCTCGCTCGCACTCGCTCTCGTACTCATTCTGGCCACGGTACGGCATCACATTCGGCATCGGAACATACTCCATCTCATCATTGCTCTATGGGTGCTTCAACCTGTGGTGTCCTTGGTGCTGAATCTCACAGTGATCTCAGGGATTGCAGTGAACGCAGCCCAGTACTTCCTGTGGTATGGACCGACAATAGCCATGTTCTACGCGAAGCTCGTGCTGATGGCTGCGCTCTTCTTTGCTGAATTCAAGCGATACAGCACTAGTGTGAGCACGAGTTGATAGACTGATCTCCTCAGTGTTTCGGATTCCTCTCCCTTGGGGTGTTCCCGGGGAGATCACTGACAATCTTTGCCGCAGGGTTTATCTTGCTGTGAGTTGCCGCTGTCTTGCTGGTTCAGGCGGGAAGCAAACATGCTGGATCCACCACAACACGAAGGAGTCCGTCCCAGCGAGCTGAGGGAGAACTCCATAGAACTGAAAATCGGAGTCATTGGTCTCATTTCATCGATGATATTCTCCGTCGTTTCTTTCTGGCTGCTCTACGAGTACTACGTCGATGTGTTCCTCGATGTAGTGGACTGGGAGTTCTGGTCGCTGGCTTTCGCCGTGCAGAACACTGTGTCCGCTAGCTGTATAGTTCTCATGAGTGTTGGGTACTTCGGCTTCTTGAGGCTTAATGGGAGCCGCTACTCGCTTGTCTATGTCCTAGCTCTCTTTGCTCCCATAGTGACGAGCACCTACTACTACGGCTACTTCGGTGTCGGAGTGGGTCAGGTTCTAGTAGCGGCAACAGCTCTGGGACTTCTTGCTCTGAAGACTTTCATCCTGTGGCAAGCAAGGGCCTCTGTTTCCAACAGGGGGGCCCTGACTGTCCTCGTTGCCCTTATGGTTGGGGCCTTCCTTGCTGGACATCTGCTGCATCCAGTGCTCTTTCAAGTGTTTGTTGAAACCACGACCCCGACCGCGCTCAATGTGACTTTGGTAAGGGCGCCAACGGTTGCCGTCGGCTTGCTAGTGAACATCACGGCGTTGATGCTCTTCGCCGCCGAACTCCGGAAGTGCGCGAATATGAGTCCATCATTGTAGGAAGTGTGCCAAGGTTCGGAGGGTTAATGTAGGGCTTGACTTGCTAGAGAACGGCAGAGGGGTAGTATCTTGGCTGAGCAAGCAGACTGGGTCATGATGAGTTCGGATGATAGACGCAGCACTAGGATAGGTCTTGGTCTAGGTGTGATCGGGGCGCTGTCTGCGATGGTCTACACCATCGTCTACTACTGGTTGTACTATCAAAGACTCGCTGAGATCTACTTCGGTACATATGACCCGTCGGATTGGGTCCTGATTTTTGAGGTCACCAATCGAGTGTATCTGGCATGCATGATCTTCCTAGTGTCGGGATTCTTTGCTCTTCTGGGGAGAAGAGATACTCGACTGGGAGTACCCTTCGTAATCATGTTCATGGTGGCAACGGTTTCCGTCTTTCTGTTCTACCCAATCCTTGGGCCTCTGGCGTTCTGGCCCACCCTAGTCACGAACTTCCTGGTCTGGTTCATTCAAGGGCTCCTTGTCTGGTTGGCCTCACGTACTGGAGACGATAGCCTTCTGCTCAAGCTCGTTGCGCTTCTGCTGGCCCTGAATCCGATTGTAGTATACGGCGTGCAGCAGCTCGTTCTTCTGCTACTTCCAGCAACAACCCCCATTGATGTCATCATGCAGTATGTTCCCTTCATCATCTTCAGACAGCTCTACTACATTGCTGTGTGCGTTCTGCTTCTCAGAGAGGGTAGACGGCTGAGATAACCTGTCTGAGTCGGGTCAGGCATCAGATTGTGGCTCATTCCTCTGGTGTTTGTCAATCTAGGCAAGTCTTAATAGACATCAGTCGAAATCGGGCCTCAGATACAAGCTCTGGAGGAGTTTGCACAATGAGTTCTGAATCATCGGCAGCGGACATGTTCAAGTGCCCCGTCTGCAACGGTAATGTCAAAACCGGGCCTGATGATGTGGTAATCACTTGTACCTATTGTGGTAGTACGACTACCATTGAGGGTAAGTCAATAGGCGAACATCTCATGGAGCCAGCCGTCGATACCGACGCTCGGCTCAAAGGCTTCCAAGACTTCCTTGACAAGAACAAGGGCATGAACAAGTCCTTGGTCACGAACGCGAAGATTGTCGAGAATCGCCTCATCTACGTGCCCATCTGGATTTCTCAGGTGAAGGCAGATTCATGGTACAAGGGTTACAGGACAGTTCAGGTTCCGGTTCAGAAGACAAGACGAGTCCGAGATAGGGATGGCAATTGGACCACCGAGACCTATACGGACTATGAGACCGGCTATGAGCCAGTCCAGAGCGAGATTCATACGAATACCGCTGAGAGACTGCTTGCCCGAAAAGGAGCTAGATTCTACGGCCTTGAGGATTATCTGAACACAGTGACAGTGTCCAAGACGATTCCCTACAACTACGAGAGAATCAAGGACCTTGAGCCCAGCATACTCAACGCAGAGATCGGCATGGAGGAGGCTGAGAAGGCCTTCCACAGCCGCGTGTCTGACAGACACAGGGCAGATGCGAAATCAGGGCTCACCGAGCTTTTCGACTGCCGTACCACAACCGACGTGAGCAACACCACCTAACTCCAAGCGCCCTTTGCTCTGTTCCGCTACAAGTTCCAAGGGGACCTATACAAAGCGGCACTGGACGGTCACTCGGGCAAGGTTGTGATGGGAGAGATCCCAATCACCAAAGGTCAGAGAGCCATCTGGACCATCATTGGCCTGCTGGGAATAATCTTCTCAGGGATTGGTGGACAGCTCTCTATGGATCTAATCATGGCTACTGAGATTGAAGTTGTGTTCATGGTCGGCGGTATTGCCGCCCTCGTTT
>JAEOUG010000150.1 GCA_016839445.1 Candidatus Thorarchaeota archaeon | reverse complement strand
TCTCGGCCAAGTCACGCTTCTGTCGGGGATTCTCACTTTCTTCGCACTAACCTCCCCTCAGTTCACTAGCGGAGTCAAGGGAGGACTATCGCTTGTCACGTCATGGACAATTGGTGGCCTCGCCAAGCTCATCCCATTCACGATTGCTCCGGTGCTTCTTGCAGGAGCGAGAGTCCGGGCTGTCTTGTGCGCAGGTCTGATAACGGCCGGGGCGATTCTTGTGGTTCCCCACGGCCTCGAATCACTCCTGTTCTTCATTGACTTCAACGCCGCACGCACAGTGTATCTCAGCCCGTATCCGGGGAGTCATTCATTGAAGATGCTAATCCTCTACTTGTTCAGCTTGCCCGGAGGAGACTTCCGCGTGATAACCCTCTTGCTCGCAGGGATCTTCATCACTCTATCACTCCTCGCGATGCTGTACTCTCGCGACATATGGTCCTGCTCGGCTCTCTTCGCGTTGTCGTACTTCTTCATCATGACTGATGTCTGGGAGCATCACTACACCTTCCTGCTGGCTCTGCTGGTTCTTGGATGGATTCGAGGTGGCCCGAATGACAGACTTCGGTGGGTGCCTGTCTTGCTGACGCTTGTGATGAGTATTCCAATGATGCCTGTCATATCGCTCCTGTCAGGGGCGGGTCCCGGTGTGAATCCGATTGATTGGGAGCCTATGTGGTCGGTGCTCTACCACAGCTCAAAGGTTGTGCCGGCGCTCATCTTGTACTGCTGGTTCCTCTGGACCTCCCTTGCCTACCCACGCGAGAATGGCATTCTGAGAACCCTTTGGCCTGCACTTGCTGTTGGCCAGGAACCTACTGTCATGAATGGCCTTCTTGTCCAGTCTGTTCCCGTGGCCTCGGAAGAGAATGGAGAACACTTTAATCATTGATTGCAGAAGGCTAAGCATTACCATCTGATACCCTGGGGAGGTTAGGACTATGGATAGGAATGCATGCCTTGTCTTCATGATGATTCTGCTTCTCACGACTTCTACCAGTCAGGCAGTGACTCCAGCAAACGAGGGATCTCTGCGGCTGCCTGAGTTCGTTCTCTCTCAGACTGAAATGCCAATCTACAAAATGGTCACTCCTGAGGTGAACGCTACGTATGCCCAGAGTCTTGCCTCCTCTCTCTTCAGTATGTTCGATGTTCTGCCGACTGATGTTGAGGGTAGACTCGTAGCGAATCTTGGCAACAGATCCTTCGAAGTTGACTCGAGCGACGGCTCGCTATGGTATGCTGATTACTCCAAGCTCTGGAACATCTCTCTAGACGCTGATGATACAACCCCCAGTGACTGCCAGACCGCTGCATATGACTGGCTTTTCGAGAATGGTCTGCTCCCTGACAACGCAGTGTTCAGGAGGGTTGGAAACACAACCGCCATTGTGTATGACACTGAATCTGGCGAGACAACCTCGAAGGTGCTTCAGTATCATGTCAGCTATGAGTTCGAGATCGGCGAGTATCCAATTGCGGGAGAGGTAGCGCAGATCTCTGTCATAATGGGCTCAGGAAACGAGATAATCGGATTCGATTGGCTATATCGAGACGTTGAGCCAGAGGTGCATGCCACAGCGAACCTCATAGAATACGATGCATTACTCGACACTTATGATATCCCTGCAGGCGATGTTGTGGACCATCGTCTGGTGTACGACACTCAGGAGGGAACAGATCTCCTGTTCCCCGTATACCATATCACGCTCTCTGAGGATGGTGGAGAGGAGGTGGACTTCAACCTGAAGATCGATGCGACGGACTACAGACCCATAGTCGTCATTTCACAGCCCTCCGGCGGTGTTCATGTGAGGCCTGGTCAGGCAATCACATTCGACTGCAATGTCGGTCTGGGCACTCCTCCCTATACATATGAGTGGAGATCAGACTTCGACGGCGTTCTTAGCACTTCCAAGACGTTCTCAGTCTCTACCCTCTCAGAGGTCTTCAAGAAATCTGACAGAACTCGCCACGGGGTTTCGGTTTCAGTCTGGGACTCAGAGGGCCGGTGGAACGCAGATTCTGTGTGGGTGCTGATTGATTCTGATGCTCCCCTGCCAATCAATGTGATCCTCATACTGGGTCTTGGCGTGATAGTAGCTCTGCTTGTGGTCGTCATTGCGGTCAAGAAGAGGGGAGCGTATGCACTACTCTTTCTGTTGCTTCTCTTCTCCACATTCATGTTACTTCCTGCAGTAACAGCAATGAGCGCTGAAACCCAGGGCCATACACTTGCACCAGCGGCCCCCACCGGAGCCTATGATGATGGGTTACTGGAAGTCGGTGCGGAGTGGATTGCTCTGTCACATAAGAAGGCGCTCTACAACAACGAGGTCAACACAGAAGGGTTCTACAACTGGATGGGTACCCACGGTAGCTACAGCAGGGAGTTCATCTGGCATGAGTATAGCGCCTGGGAGAGCGACTTCTCTGATGTATCGTTGGGCGGCCACGATGATGAATGGGTTGATGCCGTAGACTTCGTCTATGTGCACACTCATGGGGACCCAACGGGTCTTGGATTCACTTCCTGGCATTACGAGCCCTTCCTCAACTTCAGCCACATGCGACTGGGTGATGGCGACCTTGAAACACTTGCCATGGATGCGTGCAAGACTCTTGCCTGGACAAGCAAAGCTGGCCAGAACGTGTTCGAGAGGTTCGGCCCGATGTTCCAGGGCGTTCATCAGATCTGTGGGTTCGCCACCGGTAGTGCCAATTCTGCTGAGACCGGTCCTCGATTCGGTCTCTACATGACCGGATACATGATTCTGCCAAGTGCTACGATAATCAGTGCATGGTTTAGGTCGTGCCTTGAAACCGAGGGAAGCGAAGCGATATCTGCAGTGTTCTATGCCACAAAGTCGACTAATCCATATCAGCCTCTTCAAGATGACCCCATCAACGACTACGCCTATGGGTTCGGATACACTTGCTCGGACCCCACGCCATCAGTGTACAAGAACTTCGTCTACATCACATCGAGCTGCTAGTCGCCGACGTATTGTGACAGGAGGCTGTCAATGTCACGGCCTACCATGCCGTAGTAGGTCCGAAATCATGCGAAAGCATATCAGCGATTCAGACATCAGAGGTCTAACAATATTCGCGATGGTGAGGATTTGAAGCGCGCAAATGCACTACTTCTGCTCTCTCTTGTTTCAGTACTGCTGGTCTCAGTCTGTCTTCCGGTGACTTCCCCAACGACCAGCAATCTGGCGGATCAGAGAGCAGCAAATACGAGTGTACTGTCTTACACTCCGCACGGCAGTATCGAGATTGCCAACGACACACAACTCGCTGCAATGGCGGCCGCAGAAACATGGCCTGGAGATGGGTCGAGTGACACCCCTTTCCTGATTCAAGGGTATGAGTTCTACGATGATATGGTTCTTGTCGCCATGAGAGACACAAGGCTGCATGTCAATATTATCGACTGCAATTTCACCTATGCACTGAGTGCTGTTGACCTATGGAATGTCACAAACGTGGTTGTCGAGAACTGCATATTCACTGATGTCTACTTCGGTGTCAACCTTAACAACGTAACATCAATTGGCATCGTTCACTGTAACATCACTATCCATCCGACAGACGGTGTCAGTGGAGTATACATGGACGAGTCTCACGACTGCTTCATAGAGAGCTGCATTATCGAAGGGGCTCCCGGGTCTGATGCGGGAATCTATGCGCAGTGGTCTACAGGGCTCACTCTGTTCAACAATACAGTCTTTGAGTTTGATGACCACGGCATATTCCTCGGCGCGTGTAACAACGCGGATGTTCTCAACAACACCCTGTTCTGGAATGAAGGAAGTGGTCTTGGCCCGACCTGTGGAGTGTATGTCGTTGAATGTCTCTTCACGTTCATTTATGGGAACTACATCTCCGACAATTCGGACAATGGCATCTCAATCTCAGGTGGATCCAATGTGACAATCCGAGAGAATCACATATCAGAGAACTGGATTCACGGAGTCTACGTTGAGTTCTCTCCCTATTGCGCCATTGAGGACAACTTCATTGAAGGAAACGGCGAGGGAACGACAGGCGGACCGGTATGTGGAATCTCAGCTTTCTTTGCGGAGCGAGTTCAGATTACTGGCAACGAGTTCTGGTGGAATGCGCAGAATAGCATCACACTCTCCCATTGTGATAATGCCTACGTCGCCGGCAACTATCTCAACCACTCCTATGATCATGGCATCTGGCTCTTCTGGTCAGAGAATGCTACAATCGAAGAGAACGAGATCTACAATAGCTACGGACTGGGAAGTATTCCTCTGTGTGGAGTGCTTGTAGAGTCGAGCAATGGCACATCACTAGTCAACAACATCATCGGGCACAGCTCTGACAACGGGATCACTGTGGTCTTCAGTCATCATGGATTCATCACTGGGAACACCGTATTCGATAGTGAATACTATGGATTGTTCCTTGATGTGGCCCGTGACTGGGAGATCACTCATAATGTGATTTATGACAACGGCGGTCCTTGTATTGTGCTAGAGGAGATTACCTTCGACAACTACGTCTACCACAATGACGTCGGGTGGTCTGGGGAATTCTTAGTGGTCGATATGGGATTTGGCAACAACTGGGACTACTTGGGCGTTGGCAACTGGTACAGTGACTATGGTGGCGAAGGTCCCTATGCAATCCTCGGAATTGCTGGTTCAACTGACTCATTCCCGTCAATAAGTCTCTATTCCGGCACCACAGAGCCTCTGTCCTATGAGGCTGGAACCACTGGCAACGTGATGGGATGGAATGCGAGTGCCCTTAACCCTTCAGCCTATGAGCTGCTCATCGATGATGAGTCTCAGGGCTTGGTTGCATGGGATGGAGAATCGATTGTGGCTAATGTTGATGGCCTACCTGCTGGTGAACACAACGTCACAATGGTCGTCTATCACATATCCGGACACTGGCTATCTAACCAATCCACGGTGACTGTGGTTGACACTCAGGTTCCAACTTGGACTGTAGCCCCCACGAATCAGGTTCTGGAGTACAATGAGCCCCTGTCCTATCAGCTTCTGGCAGCTGACCCCTCAGGGATTGTCTGGAGCGTCAACGATACGGCCAACTTCGCTATCAGCCTTGGCGGCCTTCTAACGAACGCGACCTTCCTTGAGCCTGGTGTCTACTACGTCGAAATCACTGCGACGGATCCCTATGCACACTCGATTTCAGTCACCCTGATGATTACAGTGAATGCGCGTGCTCCGTCCGGCAACCCAATGGTGTTGGCTCTTGCACTTGGCGGTGCTGGGGCTATTGTGGCAGTCGTCGTGGTAGTCTATACGCTGAAGAGAAAGAAGTCCTGAGTGACAAGAAGGAGCCTCTGGGCTCCTCCCCTTTTCTTTTGCTGCATCCGGTCTTGGGCCACCAGAGATCTTGTCTGAGCAGGCACACTCACATCAGCTGTTAGTAATTCTCCATTGGCAGAAGCAAGTGAGTCTCATGGACATGCCGTAGCTGGACAGACGAAGTGGAACGTAATCACCTAAATGGTGGATTGCAGACTGAGTGTTGGGCAGACATGAAGGCAATCTATGCACGCAAGTATGGCGGTCCTGAATCTCTTGAACTGCGAGAAGTTGACCCCCCGGCCCCCAGACCGAATGAAGTCCTTGTGAGAGTCCACGCCGCCTCATTGAATGCCGCAGACTTCGAAATCCTACGAGGGGCCCTTACGGCTCGCTTCCTGAGCCCGATTAGACCGAGGCACAAGATACCTGGATCTGATGTCGCCGGTACCGTTGAAGCTGTTGGAGAAAACGTAACTGAGTTCAAGCCGGATGACGAGGTAGTAGGAGACCTCTTCAATTATGGTCACGGGGCATTTGCTGAGTATGTGTGTGCACCTGAGAAGGCCTTCACTCTGAAATCGCGCAGTATGTCATTTGAGGAAGCTGCTGCATATCCACAAGCTGGTGTCATCGCTTTACAGGCTTTACGAGGGAAGAAGCAGATTGAGCCGGGACATAAGGTTCTGATCAACGGCGGCGGAGGCGGGATGGGAACATTCGCCATCCAAATCGCCAAGCACTACGGTGCGGTAGTGACTGCTGTTGACAGCGCACGAAAGCTAGAGATGATGCTCTCTATTGGAGCGGACGTTGTCCTAGACTATCAGAAACATGACTTCATGGAAATCGGTGAGTCATACGATGTCATAGTCGATACTGTGGCAAGAAGGAAGATTGCCGAGTACAAACGCATACTCAACCCCGATGGGCTCTTTGTGATGATTGGGGGCTCTAGGTCCGCAGTATTCCAGGCCGTATTCCTTGGGCCGCGTCATTCAGGAGAAGAGGGAAAGCATCTTGGACTCAACCTGTGGGGAGAACCATACAACAAGGTGGATATGAGCTTCCTCGAGGAGCTGTTCGACTCTGGAGCAGTCAAGCCCGTCATCGATAAACGCTGTCCCCTGGACAAGGTTCCAGAAGCACTAGCGTACCTTGAGAAGGGTCTGGCACTGGGGAAAGTTGTCATCACTACTGATTGAGCAGAATACGAAGGCTCGCGAGAGCCTTTCTGATGAGTCCTCTGCAATCAGCTCATGCGGCTCATTAGGATCACTTCTCTGTCGATTGACTGAATGCTGCGTCGAAGTGCACTGTTATATCTAGTTCAAAGGACTGACAAGCGATAGGCTAGGTGAGTCCAATGGGATTCGGACATCCAAGAGCTCTGGGCATCTTCTTGCTATCTCTTCTGTGCCTGACAATGCTCTCACCTGCATCTTCTGTAGCTCAGACACAGATTGACGACCTAACTGGAGTCAAGGTTGCGGTATACAATGGAGTGGGTGTGATGGGCTCGAGTCGCATCGCCCTTCACAGGATGTTTGAATGGATGAATGCCACAGTTGCCAATGTCACGGCCGCAGAGATTCTTGATGCTGGCCTTGGTGACTATGACATCCTTGTAATCCCTGGCGGATCTGAAACCACTTGTAGCGATGAGTTCGAGTCAGAAGGTCAGCAGATAATCAAGGACTTTGTGACCCAAGGAGGGTCGTACTTTGGAATCTGTGGTGGAGCCACCTTTGCCGTACGGTATCTCCGGCTATTCAATGGCTTCATGGGTCCCGTAGGCGAACCTGGCGATCTGATACACATGACTGCTATGCACGTGAATCAATCCTGCAACGGACCTGACCTCTCAGGCCTGCCCGAGAATGTCACGACAATGTACTATGCATCCCAGCGCTTCACGCCCAATCCCTACGCTGCAACGTCCATCCATAACATCGCGTCGTATGACTTCGATGGCTCTGCCGGCATGGTTGCGTTTGAGTATGGAAACGGGTCGGTCTTTCTCTCAAGCCCTCACCCTGAATACGAAGAGGATAGCGACAGGGATGATACGACCTTCGGCGATGACTTGGAGGATCCTGAATCAGAATGGGACCTACTCCTTAGCGTGTCGAAATGGTTGATTGAAGCCTCCTATGTGGAGCCACCAACGGATTCTACGACAACGCAGACCTCAACAACGACGGGGAACACACTTGACTTCACCTTGGCACTGCTGGCCTCCATCGGAGTGCCGCTTGTCGTGCTGACCGCTGCGCTGCTGTACCGCAGAATGCGTGAGTAGCAGATGTGATGGGGGACGTGGTAGCGGGTCTGTCATCAACTTGCGGTCCTCAGCCAGTTCTGAGAAGAACCTCGGAAACCATCTAGGTCATTTGCCGCTCTCGGATGGTCTTCTCAACATCTATGCGTCGCAGCCTCCTTACCGAGGGCATTACAGCCATTGATGTTGTAAGAAAGGTCAGAAGCAGGACCCCAAGAAGGCTTGGAATGTCAAACAGAGGCGTGTAGAATGGGATGAACGACTCCATGAATCCCTGAAACAGGAAGGAGAAGGCCTGGCCTATCGGAATTGAGACGAGCACTCCTGCGAGCGTTACGATGTAGATCTCAAGGAACAGAAGACGGCTGAGTCTGTTTCTTGACCAACCCAAGGCCTCAAGCTGGGCGAACTCAGGAATCCTCTCTCCCACGCTGATTGACACAATGTTCCAGACTACTGCTACTAGGAGAAGCATTGCTATGGCCGCCATGCCAATTGCGACAGCCACGCCTTGGGTCGCGCTGATAACGCCACTGGACGCTTCATTCTTGGTTGCGGCGTTTTCGACATAGTCGAGGGAGAACGCTGCGTCGGCCACGGCTTCTGCATCTGCTCCTGAGGCAATCGCTGCGAAAAGTCCGCTTAACATCTCTGTTCCGAGTATCTCAGTCGTTTCAGTCAGTGAAAGGTATAGCACACTCATAGGAGATGACACAATGCCGACCACTGTGAACAGATCAGCACTGCTACCGATTGTGAGGTTCAGAACGTCTCCTGCGTCAACGCCAAGAGAGTTCGCCACGGTCGTGTCAACAAGTATCTCGCGTTGGGAGCTGATTTCTCGTCCTGATTCGATGTTGAAACCATGTAATCGTCCTGTAGTGTTGAGTGCGAGCAGGCTGACGAGCTTCGGACGATTTGCCTGGTGTATCGTTGCTCCTAGTTTCAGATACGGTTCGTAGTATTCAACATCGCCGAGCTGGGCCATAAGTGCCTGAACCTCAGAGGAGTTGATGGGTTCTGTGAAGTCGACGATGAGATCCCAGTGCTCGTAGTGATCCATGTAGGTGTCGATACTTGAATTGAATCCACCAACCATCATTGTACCCATATGAGCTACTGCCGCTCCCATGGCAATTCCTAGAATCATCAAGATTGCTCTGACCTTGTTTCGAGAGATCCCTCTCGCCACGAACTTGAAACCGTGGCCCCTGAAGCCTACACGAGACCCTAGTCTCTCAAGTATTGTCTCCCCTACATAATCGAGTTCCATTGTCCATCCTCGTATTGCACGGATTGGCTCGTATCTTGATATCTTCCTGACGGGGAAGACCACTGAGACTAACACAGTTAGAGGTCCAGCAATGAAGGCCAGCACGTAGACCCAAGGCGAGAGAGCTCCGGTCTGTATCTCCATTGAGTATGCACTGGCGAAGCTC
>JAEOUG010000149.1 GCA_016839445.1 Candidatus Thorarchaeota archaeon | reverse complement strand
GTTGCACAGAATACTCAGAAGGAAAGCTGGTTCAATACTTGTAGGCATACAGGTTGGTTTCCTCGTGCTCTCATTGCTCTGTCTGACACCAGTCAGTGCACAGCAGGGGGACTTCTTGGGGCGATATGAGATGACCATGGACATCTCGGGAATCGAGCTTACCGCTCAGATAGACATGTATCGGTATATGTCGAACACCACGCTCACAACCTACTACGGTGACTACAACCCTCACTATGTTTCACACCGTCCAAACTACCGCCTGCAGTCAGACAGTCAAGGATACATCGACATCTCAGATCAGCGTTCATACTCGAACGCTGCAGGAGACCTTGTCAAATCCACAACAACCTACACAATCCGGTTGACAGGATACCAGCAGGTCACATTCACTTCCACATATGAGTTCGGCAACTACGTCACTCTGACAGACAATGCCACCCTCTATGAGGAGCTGTACACTGAGAGGTACTATGAAGATGGTGTCTTCGTTGCGAGCACGGACTATCATGAATACACATTCTTGGTCCTCGATGGCTCGTCAGTGAGAACAGAAATGGTGACAGTGGCCGCCGGAGAGTTCGAGTGCTTCATCCTTGACAACTATGTCTTCATGGGTTTCGCTACAGACATCACTAACCCCGAATCTTGGGACTACTACCAAGGGGGATACTTGGCTTGGTTAGACACAAGTGAGGGGACAATGGTGAGGCAGTGGCAGTACGACGAATACAATGACGTTGTTGGCGAGATGGAATTGGTGTCGCTGACTCCGCCTGCCCAGTCCGGCCTTGGCGGCACAACCACTTTGCTGCTGGCTGCCGGTGGCGGCGCTGCAGCAGTGGCTGTTGTTGGCGCACTAGTACTGAGGTCTCGTCGCAGCAAAGTCACATACCCTTCAGCATATCCTCCGCCATCAGTAGAGTGGTCGTGAAACAGAAGATAGAGGACCTGCGTGAGCATCCAAGGCCGGTACTTGCAGGCTCCACTGAAGACGTTGCTGGGAGATCATCTGGCAGGGGATGCCTATCCAGCAATTGTATCTGGTTGCAGGCTGTCCAAGTGTCAAGTCATAGAAGGGTGATGATGAGTCCCCACTTCCCTACACTCATCTGAAGTTCATCTCGATATGATTTGACATAACCCTCTTCGACTCTGATACTTGTACCGTCTTTCACCTGCCTAATCTGCTCGTTCCATAGAACGAGCTGGATTGACCCTGTTTCGTCTGACAGAATTGCGTCTGCTACCCTGAGCTGCTCGCCAGTCTTTCTGGAGGACACTGCGCGCGTTGGTGTGACTTCTTCTACTCGTCCCTCCGCGATGACTCTCTGCTGGCCATCGCGAATATCCCCGATTGAGGACATGGCCTTAGGAAGGCCACTACTGATTCTCTTCTCGTAGTAGATGCCGTCCCATGAGTACTCGTGCGTCTTGCCAATCTGGACGAATCCAATGCTTTGGTAGAAGGGGTTTGTGCGAGTGTTCCACTCCGGAGTTCCCAGCACCCACACGTCCGCCGAGGGGTATCGTTGCCATACTAAGTCAAAGGTTCTGGTCCCTAGCCCCTTTCTCATCTGATCTGTATCTATCCAGATGCGTTCGCAGACATGGTAATCAGGGCCTCGATCACCGACTATGAATCCGCCTGCAATCTCTCCGTCTGAAAGGATCTTGTAGTAATCCAGATATCGATTCCTTATCTTGTCAGCATTCCACTCCACTGAGTCATAGCCCGGTGGCCCTCCTGGTCCTGGAGATCCATACTCCGAGTCAGAGTCAAATGCTCGCTTGCATGAATCAGTCAGAGCCTTTGCATCCTCTGCTTCGGCCCGCTCCAATTCGACTGAGTTCCCAGTCATGCCTTACACATCCACGAGGGGCGCTCATTCATCAGGTAAGGGTCTCTCTCTCAATGTAACCGAGTGAGTACCGGGGATCTTGCGCATCTCGCCGCTTGTCTCTGAGGAATCGGGTTGCTCGGGTAGAAAAAGGGTTGGGGGAGACCAACTTGGATCTCCCAGAATGTCGGACTACTGATCCTCGAGAAGGAGTCCGGGGAGTATGATGAACAGCCCTGGAAGGCTGAAGCCTGCTAGAAGATTGAGGATCCCAACAATAGTGAGTCCAGTCCTGTGGGCCATGGGGTTCTTCCGCCAGAAGTAGATGATTGCGAGATAGATTATCTCGAGAACTGCCAGAGTCCATATGACAATGGGAATTACCAATGGGTAGTCTTGGATTAGAGCCAATACTGTGGGGTCAGTGATGAATGATCCCAAGTCGATGAATGCTATTGCTAGTGTGATTCCGACCGCTCCTGCAACGGTCGCGATAATCGCCAGAACAATGAATACCATGGCGAACCAGAGTATTCTCTGTGCTGTTTCAGTTTTCATATTCTTGATTCTCCAGTTGAGGGTTGCTTGCGCGACCCCCGTTCTATCCGCCCTGCGCACGCAGCGTGATATCTAATCCTGCTCGATGCAGGGCTTAAGGAAATAGAGCAACAGGATTAAATATAGTTAATGGTCTACCGGAATCCTAGTGGAGGAATCCTGCAGTGAATCGTGTCTACTATTTCGAAATGCCGGTAGATGATTTCGAACGTGCGGCCAAGTTCTACGAGAGCGTGTTTGGCTGGGAGATCACAAGGACTGACAGGCCTAGCGGCCCGTACTACTCTGTGAAGACTGGCGACGACAGTGAGCCTGGCATCAATGGATCCCTATTCAAGAGGGAAGAGGGGTGGAATACGGTTTCCAATGTCATTAGAGTTGAAGACATTGATGGAGCCATTAGCAGGATTGAAGCCTTGGGTGGAACCATTGTGTTTCCTAAGACCGTCATCAATGGAGTTGGGTATCTTGCATACTTCAGAGACTTGGAAGGCAATGTATTCGGCATGATGGAGAGCAATCCCGAAGCTAGTGCCAAGGACGGCCTGTAGTCTTACACTGGATGAGAGTGCCTCGACTGGGAGTCTGCAGGATTGCTGACCTTCTCTATAGACTGAGACAACGGCATGACCGATAGGACAGGTGAGAGTGATGCTTCAGTTATCAGTCTCTTCGGCGCGTGATTCCGGCATCTTGACCTCTTCTAGCTCTCCGTAGAGCTTCTCGTATACCTTGGATATCTTCCCCTCCGCTCGGAGTTTGGCAATGTACTCCTTCTCCTTCCTAAGACGGATTCTTCCTAGTTCCTCCTTCTTCACAGTCCAGTCCGGACCGTCGAGGTTGTACCACTTCCAGAGCGCCAGCGCACTGACGATGAAACAGACAGCAGTCAAGAGCGCATATCCCACCTGTATTCCCATTACTGCTGAGTCCGGCTGCACGCTAAGCTCATTGTCGAATCCGAAAGCGCTGATGATTAGCAGAAACAGGGCGTTGGCCACCGAGATTGCTGGCTTCGTGAGCAGCGCGTTCATTCCGGCATAAGTTGTTTCCCGCCTCTTGCCGGTTAGTGTTTCATCGTAGTCAATGACATCTGCCAGCAGCGGAGACCAGATCAAAGTGACAGGGGCCAGTCCGACTCCAATCACTACTAGGCTCACCACAACCGCAGCAAACCAGCTTCCCGAGAAGAACAGGAGTATCAAACCGACGCTTGTAAGCAGCAATCCCATTATGTAGACCCGTTTCAGGCCTCGGTCTCGTACCATTCTGTCTGCGACGAAACTGAACACCAGCATGAGCAGGAACACCAGAAACAATGGTATCGAGGCTAGGAGTCCTTGGAGTCTGACAACATACTGTACGAAGTAGATCATAGAACCAGTCACTAGCGTGAAGCCCATCTCGTGGAAGAAGTTCATCGCCTCAAACGCGAGGAACTCGCGATTCCTGAGCGTCTTGATCATGGAGTCGACAAACCCCAGTGGCTCTTCAGTCCTGGCGTACTCGTTCTCTGTCAGGGCAAAGCTTGAAGCAAAGAGGAGAGTTCCCGCCACAACAGCTACTAGTAACATCACCGGTTTGAAGAGAGGATTGAGTTCTGTCGTAGTTTCGTCGGTCAGCAGAATCAATGGGAGCACCATTGCTATGAGCCCGCCGAGCGAGCCCAGGATTACATTGTACAGATTGAGATTCGATCTTGCCCTCTGAGTGATACACATCTCTGCAGGCAGTGCGGTTTGGACTAGTCCAACCATTGTGAACATCGAGTCGAACAGGAAGAGGACAAGCACCAGATTCCAGAACAGGGCGACCTGTGTGTTTCCCATGAAGGGGAACCAGCAGATGATGAAAGTGAGAGAATAGAAGAGCGCCCCGAACCGCAGGACAGGAATACGCCTGCCCATGTCGGTGTCAATCCGCTCTTGAAGTATACCAAACAAGGGATCGTTGACCGCGTTCCAGAAGGCGAAGACGAGCCAAGCAAGAGAAACCAACTCCTCACTGAGGTTCAGTTTGATATTGAAGTAGAAGGTGATTGCGGATCCTAGAGCTATCATCTGCAGAAGGTTAATTGACGCCTGAGAGAGACCGAAAGCCATCTTGGACTTGAAGGGTAGGCGCTCGTCGAAGTCGATGAGGAACTCATCTTCGCTGCGTTTCGCCATGTCAATCACCTCTGGAATTGCTGGCCCGTCTGGAGCGCGCGAGGCCCTCACAGAAGTAGTGCTATCAGAGATAAAAGTGAACTGAACCTCAACGCTTAGGTCGCCCCGTCTTCAACGAAACGGATTTTGAATACCTCCCAATAGTGAATATAAGACCCTATTCTCCAGAACAGAACACACCTTTGCCAACACAAAGGAGGTTCGTTGTAACATGGCTTTTGGCCCACTACACTACTCGTTTCTCATCATGGCTGTGTCAATCAGCTTCTGCGTGATTGTACTTCTACGTAAGTATCTACAACAACGTACTGCTCTGACCCTGATGTTCACGATGTTCATGGTAGCATATGCTCTGGATGCGTTCTTCTTCTTCCTCAGAGGGTTCTATGCACTCGAGTCTGTAGGGGACATCATCTTCTGGAAGCTAACGAACGTAATGTATCCCATCATGACTGCACCTCTGGCAGTGTTTCTTGCCTATCCGTATTTGAAGGAAAAGGCGGGTACAGCAACTGCATGGGGAATCCGGCTTGTGATGCTCTACAGCCTAGTCGTGCTAGTGTTCAACATCACCCTTGTGGCCATCTCTGATGTTTCCTGGACCTACAATGACCTCTATGGCATGTCACACTTCTCCCTCGAGTCATTCATTCCGCACACTTACTACCTGACCCTTGGGTTGGTCATCTCTGTGGCTCTGATATCAGTGGTCTTTCTGGCAATTGCAGCTAGACGCGAAACGGACAGCTTCTACAAGAACAGGGCCCTGTTACTCATGTTTGGTTGGCTCATAGTAGTACTTGGTCAGATGCTTCTGCTCAGTCCTGTCCTGGCCATCCTGAATCCGTTTGTGATCATCACAGGTATGCTGCTGCTCGTTGTCGGAGTCCTGAGAACTAAGAAGTGACACCAGGTGAGCCCCAGAAGAGCTAAGGGCGAAGGCGGAGGAGAATGGAATTCCCTACGTGATGGTGAGCGCCAAGACGGGTGAGAACTTCGATAGGTTGATTGCTGCTGTAACAGCGGTCATTACATCCAACTATATCAGGGCGCTATTGCGGAGATGCGGATGTAAGTCTTTTATATACCGGATTCCTCAGCCGTGCAGACAACTCGGTCCAAGTCTCTCCTCAGGGTGATGGAATGTCGCAGTCTGACGCAAAGGAGGTCTTCATCTTCTGTGACTCCTGCAAGCAGAATGTTCGTTTGAAACTACCTGCGGAGATCCTGGACAAAAGGGTTGGAGGTCTGCTGTCGGTTGTGTCTGTTCATGGCACGCCGCCTCACGCTGTGGTGGCGTATATTGATGAGCAGTTCCGAGTGAGAGGTATTGAATACCCTCAGGCTGCCTTGCCCGAGGAGCCGCAAGTAATCCAAGAGGTCTCAGAGGGTGCCGTCAAAGACCTTGAGCCTCATCTGGAGCTAGGCCTCACGGGACTTATCAATTCACTGGCAGAGAAGCCAAAGGATGGCGTGAAGGTGCTTGCGGCACTGATGGTACGAGCAATCACGAAACGCCCTGTCTTCTTGGTCCATGATGACCCGTCTGAGGGTGAGATCGCCTTGCGTGCCGTTCAGGGTCTTCTCTCCGATCAGCTTCTGTTCGTCACTGTTGTGAACCACACACAGGTTCGGGGAAGGAACCTGGAATCTGCTTGTGTATATGACCTTCAGGCGAAGCGCTTCATGAGTGAGGGTCCCAAGGTCGATTCGAAATACTTCGAGCAGACAATTGGTTCTCTTGTGGGTCAGGAAAACGCATACTCCAGGCTCAGGAATGAGTTGAGTAAGATATTCTACTCCTATGACAGGGCGAAGCAGATTCTTGCCCAAGCAACTGCCACTGTCATGGACACGCATCTGGCAAGCGAGGCATCCATCGATCTCATGCTGATTCCTTTGCTGCTTGAAATGGCCGAAAGCGAGGGCCTCAAGCTCAAGCCAAAGGTGCAGCAGGACGGGCTCGGACGCGCAATAAGGAGCATATGAGGCAGGCCCCTATCAGTATGATCTTGGAACTTGCCCGCCTGTTTCACCATCGGATTGGCCAAGGCTCTCTAACGTGATGGTCCTATCTTCTCTTGACTACAACGACTACTGCTATGATGCCCACGGTGGCGACAATAGAGAGCAGGAACCCTTCAAGACCCAGACCGAAGAAGTTCCAGCCCGTAGTAGTTGTCTCTGACGGCGCAACAACTTCCATATCAAGATGCATTTCGTCAAGTTCAGACGTTCCATTCATTAGGGCAATGTCGAGTCTTCTCGGGCCGAGCGGCAGGAGGTCTGCTGCGGCGCTGACCGTTACCGTGATGTCTTGGAACATGCCTGCTCCAAGGTCAGTGACTTCCAGAGTGCTCAACTCGATTGTCATTCCCGTTAGGGCACCGGGATCACCGAGGTAGGTCAAGTTGGCGGAACCCGACCCGGAACCGTAGTTCTGGACCCGGATTGTCCCTGTATTCGTTCCTCCCTGTTCTACCGTGACATTGACAATGCCTGCAGTGAACTGGAGGTCCGCCAGCTGAGCTGGCGCGTATGTGTCGCTGTTCTGCGTGATATCAAGTGAACTCGCAAAGGGTAGCCCAGCTAGAACTAGGCTCATGACTAGTAGTACTGCTATTGTGTGGATCTTCGTATCTTTTCTCCCACCGCATAACTCCAGCTACTCAGAGAGAATTAAGCACGCGTATATCTGCAACATGCCTCCTGGGCCTTCCTACGCCCTTCTAGGGGCCCTGCCCATTGACAACCAGAGTCGGCCCCCGAAATCAAAAGAAAGAAAGAGACTAGAACAAGGCCCGAAGCGAGGGGCTCTTCTTTTCTCTGTCATACGGCGTACTAAGCCGCCGTTGTTGGTGGTTATGTCAGGAAAGAGAATCTCATGGATTTCGCAGGTGCGAGAAATGATGATAGGAACAGCAAAGACTGATTTTGGCTCAGGTTTCAAGAGAAGCAGTCACTCCCAGGAAACGAGGTTGGAGTGAACTAATCATCTGACTGGATGTACGCAAAATGGGAAAGAAGAACATACAAGTGAACAAGCCACAGAACATGGGTGGTGGACCTTTTCTCTGCATGGCCTGTGGACATGACAGGTTCAATATCCATGAAGGGAAGCTAGACAGCAAATGGGGGTTCACCGCGCTGAAACAGGACCTCATCGTTTGCTCAAACTGCAGCTTCGTTCATACCTTTTTCAGAGGTCGCACACTCTGGGACTTTGACTGAGACTCCTCTCAGCAACACGTCTGAAATACTACCCCACAGAATCGAGGAACTTCTGGGCCTCTCTCGAGTCGAGGTAGAGGACGGTCTTTCCTGAGTTGGAGTACTTCTCTAGAATAGGAAACGTGCCCCGCTTGGCCCGCCTCGGATGATTCCAGATCCACACGAGAAAGTCCAAGTCGATCTTCTCAATGCAGCCTTCTGGCATTTCGAAGCGAACCTTCCCGCGGTGCACAATCCGCCTTCTTATGACTCGCCATATGGCAACAAGACGGTTCACTCGAAGATAGATTGCCATGTCAGCTCGCTGGATTCTCTCTTCTAGGGTAGTTGAATAGTTGCCGTCCATGACCCACTCGTTTCGGTCAATGAGTTGACG
>JAEOUG010000003.1 GCA_016839445.1 Candidatus Thorarchaeota archaeon | reverse complement strand
GCTTCAATGGTTCTGAGATTCACCTGAGTGAAGAAGAACCAATCAATGTCTTCTAGCGTCAGATTCGCTTTCTTCACGCAGTCTCTTGTCAGTTGAGGCCAGTGCTCAAGATTCGTGTCTGCAGGGAAGCGCTTGCGAAAGGAAAGATGATGTCTGCGATTCTGTATTGCCTCCACTGAAGGCGGCTCCGCTGTCCCGCCGACGAAGATTCCAAGATGGTCGTGGAATGAACCGTCACCTATGAACTTCGAAGCGAGGAAGCCCTGCTTCTGTTCACCTGACTCTAAGACATCGGCACCAGCGGCATCGGCGAAAAGAGTGCATGTGTAGTGGTCTGTCCAGTCGACGAACTTGGTCATTCCGTAAGCACCGATGACCAGGACCTTGTTAATCTCCGAGTCGGTAGATATGTACCGAGCACCGATGTCTAGCGCGGTGACCAGCCCTGCACAGGCACAATTAACATCGAATGTTCCAGCGTTCCTGGCACCAATCTTGTGCTGAACAACGACTGAAGTCGCTGGAGAAATGTAGTCCGGAGTGTCTGTGCTCAGTATGATAAGGTCAACGTCTTCCGGTCCGATTCCCGCATTCTCGAGAGCTTCGCGACCTGCGTGCAATGCCAGATCGGACGTGACTTCATCGTCGGCCATTATGTGGCGTTCACGAATGCCCACGTTCTTGACCAGCCAGTCTGCAGTCCCGGGGCGGTTGAGCATCTTCTCCAAGTCTTCATTTGTAAGCATCTTCTTTGGAACGTACATTCCCAGACCTGTGACGATTGCCGACCGAGGCATATGTGACACGCTCTTCAACTGCTCAGGAGCAGATTATCCTTTTTCAATCCCATCGACGAAATCCAACACTATGTTGTTGAATTCCCCATACTTCTCAATGATACAGAAGTGTGCTGCATCCTCAATGAGTGCTTTCTTAGCTCCTGGTATCTTCTTCACAATCAGCTCGGCATTCCCGGTCGGCACCGCTTTGTCGGCAGTCCCGTGAATGACAAGCGTCGGCGCGGTAATCCTGCCCAGCTCTTTCTCTGAGTTGAATGCACCTGTTGCAGAACTCTGATGCACTTGTGCATAGATGGGCGCGGGATACTTCGCTATCCACTTCTCTATCTGCTCTAGAATGTCCTTGTTCTCCTGCAGGAACCCTGGACTGAACGTGGCCTGATATCGCATGTCTCTGGCCTCCTCTGCCGAGATTGTTTCCGTGGGGACAGCAATGAGACAGGCCATAGTCCTGTCATCCATGTGAACCTGATTGGGACCGCCGAAGTGGCTGGACACAATGATCAAGCTTCGAAGCCTTTCGGGATAGGACAGGGCTACCTGCTGTGCGATGAGGCCCCCCATTGAGATTCCTAGGATGTGCGCTTTCTCTATCCCAAGAACCTCCAGAAGTCCAACCGTGTCATCGGCCATCATCTTGATGGTGTACGGATAGTCTGGCTTCGAACTTCTTCCAGCCCCTCTATTGTCGAAGACGATGCAACGGTACTTCTTGCTTATCATGGGTATCTGTCGGAACCATATCCAGTGATAGCTTGCCCACCCTCCGATGAACATGATTGCCGGAGCATTCTCTGGCCCGTGGACCTCGTAATAGAGCTCGACGCTAGTTGTCTCAACCTCATCGTTTTCGCCGAGTTTCACATATGGCATCGTTGTTTCCTCCTTATCATAGAGTGATGATGTAGAGCATGAGAATTATCAGGCTCATCATTCCTATCAGGGCAAAAGCCCAGTAGTCACTTCCTTTGATCCCAAACTCGATGTCGCCAATCTTCACTCTCTGCAGCCTTTCCTTCAGGGACCGCGACTTGACGCTGGCCGAACCTACAATACCCAGGGGTAAGAACAGAACTATGATTATGTATATCGTTCCAAGCCCGACTATCCACCACTCCCCTAGCAGTTCCACTAGGTTCGCTTCCGAATATGACACCACTCCACTTCCGAGAAGCGGGCCAAAGAGTGTACCCAGACCTCCTATGATTGTGTACAGCATGGCGTCAATCGAGACCTCCACTCCCAGGCCTGATGTAGGGTCGATTGTCCGGAGGAATGGTGCATAGAGAGCACCTGCTAGACCGGCAATTGCCCCACTTATCACGACAACCACAATCTTGGTCAGATAGCTGTTGTATCCTAACGCCTCGGCGCGCTCCTCGTTCTGGGCCACCGCCGTGACCATTCTGCCGAATGGCGAGGCCACCAGCCTCTTTACGAAGACATAGACCACAACGACGCACGAGAGAACCAAGTAGTACATTACTGGGATTCTGAAATAGAATGTGTCACCTGTGCTCGCTAGATGAATCACATTCGCCCCGAAGCCCACCAGAATCCCACCAATTGCCAACGCGACAATCACTACAGGCAATATCCACGACGTGAGCACGTTAGGTGCCTTGGATGCCTCCGCCGCAGAGTAGCTGAATCCGAACTTGATTGGATCGCTGACAGAACTCCTCTTCTCCATCAGGAAAAGAAGAACCATCACAATCAGTGCTCCTACGACGAGTGTGGTTCCAATGATATTCGCTCCAAAGAACACAAGCACGCCCACAAGCGCCAAGATAACAGAACCGTAGAAGAGCGGTCCAATCGACTCAGTCCGCCTCCTCACGTAAAGCACCATCATGCCGAAGAAAAGAGCAAGTACAACAAACGCCACTCCAACGAAGAACAGGTAGTAGGGAGCTGACAGCATCATGCCCGGCGTTCTCACTTGCAGTCCAGTTTCTCCGCCAGATATGTCTGGGCTCTCGGCAAAGAAGTTGTAGAGGAACATGGCGATAGCCAAAGCAATGAATGCAAAAGCAGTCCCTCGCATTCTGCTCGTAGTCAGTCCCATGATGAATCCAAGCCCTGCTCCAAGGAGCATTGAGATAATCAGCGTGAGGGGGTAGGCGTGATACATCCAGTTTAGGGCACCAAACACTGTGAAGTTCAGTGTGAATGCCGCGAAGAAGGCTCCTATGCCAAAGAGAGCGACTTGCCCGAAGTTGAGAAGCCCAGCTCTGCCAAGCTGTAGGTCAAAGGACATAGCAAGAAGACCAAGAATCATCATCTTGGTGAGCACGCTAAGGAGATCTCTCGTCGGCGAGTTCTGTGCGCTCGTGAACAATGGCAACAGATAGAGAAATGCAATTAGAGCTAGAAGAACGCTATTCTTCGACAGCAGAGAGGGGAGTTTGGATATGAATCCCTCCCTTGCATCCTCAACTGGTTGCTCGGTTTCGTTGCTCATGTTCCTGTCAGACCTCCTGGCTTCACTATGAGGATTATTGCCATTATGATGAACACGATGACGCTGTCAATCAATGGAGCGAAGTAAGCGGCAAACTGAATCGAGAGACCTACGATAAGCGCGCCGAAGAAAGTGCCCTCGAACCGGCCGTAGTGGGCTCCTCCTACAACAACAATCACAAACGCGTAGATAAGATACGTGAGTCCGTGGCCGGTGTTTGCTCCTATCCAAGGAACCAAGACCGCACCGGACAGTCCAGCCAGTCCTGCTCCCAGCATGAAGACAATCGTCAGCAGTCTCTTGATGTCAGTTCCCAGGGCCTCAACCATTTCGGAGTCCTCTATGCCTGCCTGAATGAGGAGTCCGATACGAGTGTACTTGAAGGCCAAGTACATCGCTAGTGCAACGCCAAGGCCTAGAAAGATGAGGAATACCCTATAGACCTCGAATATCAGAGCGCCGCCGAAGTCGAAGACCCCATCGATGAAGAAGTAGTTGATCTCCGAGTTTGGCACAATGAAGTATGTTATCACCGAGCTACCCCATGCAATCTCGGCGAGCTGACCGATGATGAACATGAAGCCAACAGTCAGTAGTATCTGAGCAATAGCGTTGCCATAGAGGCGCCTTATGGTGAAGAACTCAATCCCCCCTCCGATTAGGGCGAGAACTAGAGTAGCGCCTATTGCACTGGAAATGAATGAGACAATGGATAGCAGCAGATAGTTGGTGCCGAAGATGCCAATGTCCAGAAGGAACGCCTCTGTTCCAAGATAGATTGTGAAGCCCATGAATCCGCCCAGCATGAAGAAGGCTCCATGGGCGAAGTTGATGATGTCACACAACCCGAAGATCAGGAAGAACCCAGAGACCATCAGGAAGAGCAGCATACTCAGAGCCAGTCCGTCTACAAGGGCCTTGCTCGCCCTCACTACGAACCCATCGATTCCATAGATGAGTATCCCCCAGTTCACTAGGATGACTCCAATTACCACGTTGACGATCACACCTGCCAATACTAGGATCTGTTTGGCTTCCGGATTCTCCTTGAGGTAGTCCGACAGAGGATTCTTGAGTCTCTCCATTCTTGTTCTCACCTTCTAGATGCTAACTCCTAGGTATTGTGCGACGAGTTCCTTGTCTGAGACAAGTTCGCCCATGTTGTTCCCTTCATGTACTATCTTCCCATTGTCGAAGATGTAGTAATTGTCTCCAAGTTCAGTGACAGTCCGGAAGTTCTGTTCTACCAGCAGGATGGTCGCAAACTCCTTCAAACGGCCAAGTGCACTGATTAGGTTCTTGGCCAGCAGGGGACTAAGGCCTTCTGTAGGTTCATCAATAAGCAGCAGGTCATTGTCGTTCATTAGAGCGCGAGCCACAGCCAGCATCTGCTGCTGTCCACCAGAAAGCGACTTCGCCTTCTGTTTGTAGAAGCGTTTCATGTCTGGAAACAGGTCGAAGATGAACTCGAGCCTCTCATTCACGGGCTCCTCGAGACCCTTTGGACGCATTGAAACAACAAGGTTCTGTTCGACCGTCAGGGACCCGAAGATTCTCCTCGTGTCAGGGACGTATCCAATCCCCTTGCGCACGATATTGTGCGTCGGAAGACGCGAAATGTCTTCTCCCTTGAAGACTATCTGGCCCTCACTTGGCGGATGGATTCCAAGAATGGCTTTCATCGTGGTGGACTTCCCAGCTCCATTCCTTCCGAGAAGGAGAGTCACCTCGCCCTTTGGCACGACCATAGAGATTCCCTGCAAGATGTAGAAGGAACCTATGTAGACGTGAGCATCCTTAATCTCAAGCAAGTTTCTCATCAGTACCACCAAGATAAGCTGTCAAGACCTGTTCATTCTCTTGGATCTCTTTCGGAGGTCCCTTCGCAATCAGTCTGCCCTCAGAGAGGACGAATATCTCCTCACTGAGCTTCATCACGATGTCCATCTTGTGCTCAACGATTAGCACAGTCAGTCCTTCACCGAAAGACTTCTTGACGCGAAGAATCGCATCGATGACATCTGGTATCTCCTCCACTGCCATTCCCGCCGCTGGCTCATCAAGCAACAAGAGCTTGGGCTCCGTCGCCAGAGCCATTGCTATCTCCAGCTTCCTTTGCTCAGCGTGAGGTATGAGAGCAGCTGGAACATAGAGTCTGGCAGGATCCAGCCCAACAATCTCAACCAGTTCTAGGACTCTCTCATGGAAGTGGCTGTAGTCTCCCGCCTTCTTCAGTATCCCGAAGAAGTTGACTTGAGAGCCGCTGCACCCTTGAACTGCAAGTCGAATGTTCTCGAATGTTGTCTGGTACGGAAAGATGTTCGTGATCTGGTAGGACCTCGAGATGCCACTCCTTGTACGTTCATGCATAGAGAGACGCGTTATGTCCCGACCGTTGAAGTGAATCCTTCCTGAGGTGGGCAGAAGCGCCCCCGTGATGAGATTGAAGAAGGTGGTTTTTCCAGAACCATTGGGTCCTATGATTGCCTTGACAGACCCCGTCTCGACCTCGAGACTGACATCATTGACGGCGACCAGACCTCCAAAGCTCTTGGTCAGCCCATCTGTGCTAAGGATGAACTCTTCCT
>JAEOUG010000019.1 GCA_016839445.1 Candidatus Thorarchaeota archaeon | reverse complement strand
GTTGACGTTGCATTAGCTTGGAGTACTCTGGCATCCCAAGTCTCATGCGTTTCATAGACGCTCCAGAGTTCCTTCATCGCTTGGGACTGCTTAGACAGAGCCTCCAGGAATGCCGTGATCGTGTCACCCTGCCGGACATTCTTCACCAGATTCCTGCGAATGACTGTGCGAGTGCAATGCGGATCGGCGTTCGAAACCTCGCGTATTATGGAGGACATCACAACATGCATGAATCTTAGAATGGCGGACTGCGGCCCATTGTCTAAGCCAGACGAGTAGTCGGGAAGGGTCAGAATTGAGTCCCTAATCACAGCAAGCTCATGCAGAACGTGAGGCTGGAACCAGTTGTCCCTGTAAGGAAACTGAGGAATCTCGGGCCTGAACTCACTGTCCGTCATACACGCTCGAATCCTATGAGAGAGTGCCTCCGAACTCGAGTCCAGTACTTCAGGCGATATGGGAACCGTCTTCGCTTTTGCTATCAGGAGAGCCATCGAATCGATATCGATGCCAAGGCCAATCCTTCTATTCAGAACAGATTCTAGGATGACCGTTCCGCTTCCGCACATTGGATCGAGCACCGTTTCGCCAGGTTCAGAGAATCTGAGTATCAGGTATCGAGGCAGCTCGGGGAAGAACTTGGCAGGGAACTTGTGAATCCCATGTGTAAGGTATGATTGGTCTCTGCTGACAATCAGGAGTTGACTCCCGTCCACAATGTCGTAGTCGGGGGGAATCCCTCCCACGAATTCGGTGTGAGCCGCCTGAGGATCTTCCTTCGTGGGCGTTCCTGTGCACTCATGTTGACCCGAATCCGTCACGACTTGCTGCTCCTGGTTCAGCAATACCAGTGATAGGAGGATTATAAGCTAGCCGCTCTCTGAAATGAAACACGTCCTCTGTTCAACAACTTAATTAGGAAGATGCAAGGAGCTAAATGACTGTCTTGACCTAGGTGATGGACCTTGCGCGCCGAGGGGTCTATCAAACCGCTTCTTGGCACGTTCTGAGTTCTTCATTTGGCCAGGATTTGACACAGTGAGGAGAAAGAAATGAGCGATCTGAAGAAGATAGGTGACATTCTGATCCTGATTGGAGGCATTGTCGGACTCATCGAAGGCATACTCACAGCTATGAGTATCACAACTCTCGCCTTCCTGCCTTACATCAGCTTTGGTCTTGGTCCCCTTATCACAGGCATTCTGGGAATCATATTCTCGCTGATTGCCCTCGTGAACAGTGGAAACCTGAAACTCAAAGCGCTTGAGTTCAGCAACAAGTGGCTAGTTGTCCTAATCATGGGTATTCTCATGTACATCTTTGCTAGCGGCCTCGGTGGTGCCCTCGTCATCATCGGCGCGATCTTGCTGCTCTTCAAGTAGGCGGTTCATGCCCCGTTGTGGGGCATGACCTCTCCTTTTTCTTACCTGGTCGACTCTGTAATTGCTCTGTCGAGCCTCTCGACAACGTCGTCTATGTTCTCTTTCGTAATGATATAACTTGGAGTGAAACGCATAACGTTCTGACCTGCCCCAAGGACCCAGAGCTTCTGTTTCTGCACCGCATTCTTGACAATAGAGTTCCTGAGCTTGGGCGCCTTCTCCTTGGACTTCTTGTCCTTAACAAACTCCATGCCGACCATTAGACCGAGCCCACGGACATCTCCTACTACTTCGTGTTTGTCTTTGAGTTCATTCAGACCCTTCTGCAGGTAGGCGCCTAGTTCCACATTCCTCTCCAGGAAGTTGCCGTCCTCGAGATGCTTGAAGATCCAGAGGGAGAGAAGGGCCATCTTCGGCTCAGCCGAGAACGTCTCGGAGTGACGAGAACCTCCAGTGAACATAGGTGCGGGGCCGATTGATGCACCCATAGGATACCCTCCGCCTATCGCCTTTCCCATGGATATGAAGTCAGGCACAACACCATGGTTCTCCATGGCACACCACTTGCCTGTCCTTCCCATGCCCGCCTGAACTTCATCGGACATGAAGTATGCTCCATTCTCTTTCGTGAGATCGTAGATACCCTTGACCGCCTTGGCAGGAGGAACAATGAGACCACCCTCTCCGCACAGAGGCTCCATGACTGTGGCTGCAATGTCGTTTCCCTCGACCTCTAGTGCGTACCTGAGGGCCTCAACGCACTCCAGACTGCAATCCTCCACGTTCTGACCATACGGACACCGGTAGCAGTACGGATAGAAGACGCGGATGACGTCCACACCTTGGGGGAAGCCGTTCTTGTGTTTGGAGTTGGAGGACGTGAGCGCGAGAGCATAGCCAGTCCGTCCATGGAAGGCGGGTCTGAAACCTACGAATCGTCGCCTCCCGGACAGATCCATTGCTGCCTTCATGCAGCCCTCGACGGCTCTGCCGCCGGAAGTGGTGAAGACAACCCGCTTCTTGTGGGACCCAGGTGTGATGCTAGCAACCTTCTCAGCCAGAAGCGTCTGTGGAATGGCGTCAAAGTCCATTCCGGGGAGTTCGTGAACCACGTCATTGATGCTTGCCTCGAATTCGAGGTAGGGCTTGTATCGGAGACCTAGGGCACGGACTGCTACACCGCCGGTCACATCAAGATACTCGGTACCCTCTATGTCGTAGATACGCACACCATCTCCTCTGGTGTGGTCTAGGCACCCATAGACATCCCTGTCCTGTGTTGTGATTGCCAGGGCGTCGGCACCACGCTTGATCCAGTAGTCATTCTTCAGCTCTTTCTCAGATACATCGAATCCCAGATCTCTGAGTATCCGTATGTGCTTCTCATCCATTGCGGTGACCCACCTGTGATTGACAGGGCGAGCACGTACGCCGCCCCATTATCTAATTTCCTATGTGGGCGATGGGGAAATGCCCTAGGGCCTACTTGTTGACAGCCATGATTATGCCGCCCAGCAGAAGCATGAATCCTGCAAGGGTCTCCAGGCTCTGAAGCCAGGCCAGAATATCGAGAGTTATGCCAGGATACGACACAACAAGAATCGCGATAAAGCCAAACAGGGCCAGAAGAAGCCCTGACTTCGAGAGGGTCAGCTTGACCAATCCTGATGCGTCGAAGGCAAGAATCGTCACGATTAGAAGCACAATGCCCAGCACTAGATTCATCAGGGCAACAGAGGAGCCTCCGCCTTGAAGGCCACTGTTGATTCGATTCAAAGAACTGATAATGAGTACAATCCCGCCAAGGACCGTATATCCTTGCGCGCAACCGTCTGCTCTTAGACCCATGTCTTACTACCTCCAGGACACCACTGCGTCCTCTTTCAACCCCACTGAATCAAACGTCGCTATTTAAGCTGTCGCAGCGCTGGAAGCCCCTAGAGGCCATGCGACCCCGGTAATACACAGGATTGTATTGTCTAGAAATCATGCGGATATAGCGACAGCAGACTTGAGAGGTGTCCAGAACGAGATACTCGGAATTCGATGGAAGCAAGTCAAGCGAGCGATCCATCAGACTTGATAGGACCGAAGGGCATGTGATTATAGAGGGCCGCTCATATCCCGCGAGGGAACTCATAGAAGCTCTCGCTCAGAGCGGATACGCTGAACTCAGAGCTGTTGGAGACTCGCTCATCCTTGGCAGCAGGCGCATCACTCCCATATTCAAATCGAGGCAAGACAAGGCCATGGCATCCCTGTGCCATGGGAGTCTAGCATACTGCTGTCCACTCAGTAAGAGGTGCGGAGAACGAGACCGGGCCCTCGAGATCATGGGACTCTCTCCCGACGACTATGAACATCTCAAGAAGGATGCGCACTCGAAGTTCATTGAGTCCGCCCGAGGTTTCGGCGAACAACAGCAGGACTGGCCGAGCCAGCAAGTCCGAGACAATGTGGTCAATAGACCTGCAGTGGATTCGGGCTACGGCTCTGATGACTATCGTCGAGATTTCGAGTCCTTGGATAGAACCATGCAATCTCTATCTGAGCACTACGGAACAGACGGTGGGAGGGCTCCGCAACACCATGTCAGGGATCAGTATCAGTACGGAGACCGAGATACAAGAAGGGGCTATGATGACCTCTCCAGGCTTGTGAGTCAAGAGGAAGACAGGAGCTGCAGCGTCTGCAATACACAGCGAGATGAGTCCCTAGAAGGAATAGGCTCGCTCTTCGCTCAAGGCGAATTGAGTCCGTTTGCCGATGACTCCGTAGAGCAGCCAAAAGGCCATAGCTTCTGCTTCTCCTGTGGACGCAGTATTAGGGCAGAAAACAGAGTCTGTCCGTTCTGTGGTGCGCGGCAGTAAGCTAGTAATTGCCAATTGCGCTCTCTCGGCGACGAGAATAATCAGAAGGATAGTGGAACGTAGTGACGATACGGTCTATCCCCGCGTCCCTGCCGAGGGTCTTCAGTTCCTGAAGTTGTTCAGTCGTTGTCACTCCCCATCTGAACAGCGACGCGCGGCCGCCTCTCCGCGTGAACTCATTCACGAAATAGAGAGACTCGACGAGCTCGCTGTACTCGTTAGATCCCTTGGTGGGCAGAATGGGGGACCATGGGAACAGATTGATGAGCACGTTCTTCGTGATCTCTCCAATCCGGGAGTAGTCGTAACCGTACTCGTTTCTTGCTCCCTCTGACAGTCCGGTCTCTGGATCAAGTAGGACTTCTATGGAGAGCCTCAATGGTTGCTCTCTGCCTGTGGCCTCGTCCGATGATTCTGCGGCGGCTTGGAGAACTTCAAGACCCTTGTGAATCACATCGCTTCTCCATTCGTGCCACTTCGCGTGATGCTCGGGATTCTCAGTGAGGAACTGATGTGTCAGGCGATTTGGCTCCTGATCAACAAGGGGGGCGAAATCTGCGCGGCACCTATCACAGAAACAGAACTGATCCCTGATGAAGCCAGAGCCAAACACGAGAATCTCGTTTACTGGGAAGGCCCCAATCTCCTTGACAATCTCTGCTCCGTACTCCCAGAACTCGGGCCGGTTCGGGCAGATCTGGTGCTCCATTTTGACGCCCTTATCATTCATAGTCTGATACTTCGGGTCCTTGGCAAACCATCCATCGGTATAGAGATCCATCCCAACAACATCGTGGATGCCCAAAGCATCATTCAACTTGACCCATTCATCAAAGAATTCCACATGTTCTTCCCGCACGGGCGCAGTCTTGCTGGAGTAAAGCGCGTAGCCATCAGGCCCCTTTCCTACAATGCCGACAGTTTCCATATAGGATGCATAGGTAGAGATGAACTCCTTTGCCGAAACATCAATGTCCTCCGGCTTGAACATTATCAGCATCTTCTGCATGAAGAACTCGCGGAAGTTAGACTTCATTCTTTGGCTACCCCGTCAATCGATGTTGCTGTGCAACTGGCTCTCGGTCTTTTTCTGAGTGATTCGCCCCGGCTATAAGAATTTCTTATTCAGACCCAACCCTAGAAGAACTGGTCCAGCGTGGTGAAGCCCATGAATTCCTCGAAGTCGAGCCCAACCGAGTCGAGTACCTGCTCAAAGACACTTCGTAGGATATCTATGTACTGGTCCTTATCAATGAAGTACTGCCGGTTTCTTGCCATCTCGACAGGGAGAATACCCTCTTTGTCTTTGGTCTTGATGAACTCCACGATGGTGCCGGGAGGAACCCTGTTGGGATCATTGGCCCACTCTACCAGCATCCTAGCAGCTCGGACGTGCTGAATCTCTGTTTCATACGCGTTCAGAGGCTTCGTAATCTGCATCCTGAATGCCAGGTCTTCAGGACGATACGGCTCTGCTTTCCCTTCCAGTTTGTCAATGACGCAGTTGACAATCTCGCGTATCTCTTCCTTAGCCTCCTCGAATCCCTCAGGACTGCCCACCTTGCTTAAGACCTCCAACATCTGGCGAAAGGCGTTTTGTGCGAAGTCAGGTGTATTCCGCTTCTTACCACTGAGGCCTTTGACGTCAATCCGTCCATCCTGGTAGACCCCGATGTAGTTCTTCTTTCTCTCAGAGAGAGCGACATACTTGTATGTCTTCTCGACCTCAAGGTCAATCCCAAGTTCCTCCCTCGACCAGCGGACGAGTTCCTCTTGCTGCTTCTTAGAGGGGTTGTCTAGGAATACAGAATCAGTATCACCGTACAGAACCTGGATTCCCATCTCCTCAGATTTGGCCTTGGTTCTCTTGATTGCGTGCCTTCCGTAGGCAGTGATGCTCTCTGCAGCGGGCATACAGAAGAGCTCGAAGTGCTGGGCGCCTGTGACGCCATACGATGCATTGACAAAGACTTTCAGCGCTTTCTCAACAACTGAGTACCAGTTGCGGGTTTGCGGATCTAGCGTCTTGTCCTTGCTCTTTGGCTTGAACCACTTCACTCGAGTATCACGGAAGAAGCCAATCGTCTGACTGATCATACCTCTCTTCTTCATACAAGTCCAGTGCTCTGTTTCAGGGACCTTGTTCTTCGTGCCCTTCTTGCACTCATCATGAGGGCAGTCAACAGTCTCGTAGCTGATGTTGTGTGTCTTCATGATTGTGGGATACAGACTGGCGAAGTCAAGAACGGTTGCGTTGAAGTGGACTCCAGGCACAGGGTCGATGACAATCGCACCCTGGAAGCTCTTCCCATCAATCACAGCCGCGGTCTGCGCATCCGTCTGTTTCATGCTGTCTATGTCTACTCTTCGAGGAATGAGTAGCTTCCGAGAGCGATGCTCCTGTCGGAAGAGGGACTGAATCCAGGAGGAGATGTAGAATCGTGTCACTTCGTCCATGGACATTCGCGAGATACGCATCAGAAGGACTACAAGTCTCAGAAGCACGTTCTCTTCATACTGAGTGAAGCGAAGAACTAGATTCGCATCTCGCCAGCAGTAGTGAGCAAGCTCATAGTAGGGCAGTTTAGAGATGTCGCTGCTGAGCTCAAGCTTGCCCTCTCCAAGGATTCCCTGAGCGATTGTCTCAAGGTTCTCGCGCTGGTAGGCACCAGAGAGAGCGTAGATCTTGATTGAAGGATTGCTGAAGAACTTGTACATGTCAATGTGAATACCATGGTCGAGCAAGGCCTGCTGTCTTCGAGGCTCGTTCGCACCACGAATTGTGATCGGGCAGTACTTGTCCATGTCGATTCTTAGGACCTTGGCTCTCTCGTGGAGATACATTAGGTCGAAGCTATCACCGACGAATGTGAGGACAATGGGATACTTGTCAATCAGCCTGAAGGCCTCAACAAGCATCTCCGCTTCGTCATAGAAGTACACTATGTCGAGTCCCTTGGGGAAGTCCTTCCCTCTCGAGCCCTCTGGGTGTCCCTTTCGCTTGAGGACAAAGCATTGGTTCAGGCCCTCATTGTCTGAGAAGCCAATTGCAGTGACTTGCTGCTTCGCAGTCCTCGCATCTGGCACTTGATTGAAGACAGGTGCATAGACCTCTATGTCAACCGCAAGACGCTTTATCTCAGGCACTTCGGTGAAGAACATGGGGGAGTATGCAGAGATTATTGATTCAAGGCCCTCTTCCTCCTCAAACGCCCGTTCGAATTCCTTCAGTGTTCTCGCGTCGACTTTCGGGGGACAGGGCACAAGATTGCCCTTGACAATCTCATACATGAGGCCTGGAACGAGGCCAGTGTCGTAGGTGTAGGTCAGCCTGTATCTGATGTTAGCCTCCCAGGCGTGAGACACGTTGCTGGCATCAACGAAGTAGTTACGCATCGAATCCGTTCGGCCTCCGACGCTGAGGGGATTGTCACCAATGACTTTCGTCATCTCCACAGAAGTGTCCTTGAGCAAGTCGTGGAGCTGCACCTTCTCGGTGCCTACAAACCCGGGATTTCTTTTCACGCGCGACTCTGCTTCTTGTATAGGCAGATCCGTGTAGAAGTAAGGCTTGTGTCCGGTGTTGTCAATCCAGAAGTAGACCTTCTTGCTCTTTGGCTCGTAGAGTCTGAGAACCGCCTTGTTGTACGCGTTGGAGTAGTCAACGGAGAGGAGGAAGGAAGCTGGCAGGTCCTGGGGGGTCTCCAGTTCCCCCATGGCAATGTCAAGTGCGGACTCCTCTTCCTCATCCTCAGACTCCGGTTCTTCTGCGTTTGATGGATCTTCGGCGACCTCGAAGGACTGAGTGTTCGATGAGCTGGAGGGTTTCCGCTGTGAAGGGGCACTGGCTGAGGCTCCACCCTGTTCTTCCACGAAGTCACTCAGTGATATCTGGTCGGGGTTGGTGTCTGACTCATCATTTGCCAAGGCCATTCACATTCTCTGTTGACAGGCTTCCATAGATAAGCACTTCCCACGATAGGACCGAGTGTCCATGAGCTTCTTTAGCAGCTTCTGCCAAACCGGACTCATGGTAACGTCAATAGAGACTGAAGCTAAGCGTGTCGTTTTTGCTCGCATGTTCCCGGGAGAGGACGTCCTGACCACAATCGAAGACGTCGCCCGTAAGCATAATGTCAGGTCAGGGTATCTCAACCTAATAGGAGCCATTTCCGGGGCGAAACTCGGGTACTTCGACGTTGGCAAGAAGGAGTACAAGCACTTCTCAGTTGATGAGGACGTGGAAGTCGTATCGTGTATGGGCAACATCTCAACACACGATGGCAGTCTGGTGGTTCATGCACACATGATTGTGGCGGATTCTGAGGGGCGGTGTCATGGCGGACACCTCTTGCCAGGATGCATCGTGTCTGTGACAATTGAACTCGT
>JAEOUG010000148.1 GCA_016839445.1 Candidatus Thorarchaeota archaeon | reverse complement strand
CATTGTGAAGGGGGCTGCAGAAGACACTGCCACAACCCTGCCAGAACCCGCCTCCGCCACTGCTGCGATTGAGTTGCCGGCTCCAGTGACAACCACTGTTGCGGGGCTCTCAATCGTCATGGAGCAAGCTCTCAGCTTGAAGTCGTAATTCAGATTGATTGATGAAACATCTTGAGTCAGATGATGGCCAGTGAATTCGAGAGTGGTGCCAAGCCAAGAGTCCAAGTTGAATGTGATACCGTATTCCTCCGAAACTGGATTTAGATTCGTGGAGTTGAATCCCCATGTTGTGGAGTAGTCTGTTCCAACCAGCAGAAGTCCGCCACCTGCACTAACGAAGTCGTGAATAGCCGTGACTTCACCAGTAGTCAGAGCTATCATTGGAAACATCAGAACAAGGACATCTACGCCAGTGAGGATGCCACTGTCGAGATCCTGGTCGAAGTTCATATCAGTCTCATAGCCATGCTCTTCCAGTATCCATGCCATCAGCGACGCGTTGCCCACAGTCATGAGGGAGCTTCCTCCTGCAGTGTGTGCTTCGTCAAAGAGAACGACTTCACCTGCTAGACTTGGAGCCGCGTTATTGACTGGGCGTGAATCGTCGATTGCCATCACACCATCCTTGGAAACAAGAAAGACAGGCGATGATAGGATTACAATGAATGAAACTACAATGAGCACAGTAAGTCGGGACCTCAATCAGTCGACCTCATGTTTGTGGTTTCAGAATGGAGCTAATAAATCTGTCCTAGCAATCCTTCTGTAGTGTGAGAGGGATGAATGAAGAAAAAAAGAAAGAGGGGAGGTAGAGCGAGTCTACCTTCTCTTTGCGACTACTGCGATGATGATGACTACGACAACAACGCCTGCAATGCCCATCAGAAGGATGGGATCAAGTGCGAATCCACCAAGGAGTCTTGCCTTAGCAAACTCGAAGGTCTGGTAGACGAGGTTGTAGCCGGTCAGATTGACGCCGTAGTACTGAGCTGTGGTCATTGGCTGGTAGTCACCGTAGGGTGAGGCACCAGATACAGCAATGATGCTGTTGCTAGTAGGACCTGCTGAGGTCTCTACAGTCATGCAAACGTAGCTGCCAGCAACACCGTTGGTGTGAGCCAGGGGTGCAACAAGGTCTGCGTCAACGATGACTGCTGAGCCACCGTAGTACATCACTGGGTGCACGTTTGGCACTGAAACGGTTTCAAGGGCAACTGCGCCGCCTGTGGAGTTCAGTCCGTACAGGAGAGTTGGTCCGTGCATGAGAACTGCATCAACGTCTGCCACAATGCTGGCAACAGCAGAGGCAGTGCTGGTTGTGTTTGCGACAACTCTGTATGGTGAAGCACAGTTTGAAACAGGATCCTCAACCGAAGTCGGCTCACCTAGAACACTTGACTCAGCAACCGTAAGCATGGCGCTCATGTTGGTTCTGATGTAGTCGTTTCCGGCATAGTCTGAATCGTAGGCAACCCAGAGGAACTTCTTGCCATCGGCAAACCAGTCCTCAACGGCTGTGATCTCAGCTGTGGCGAATCCATTGCTGGAACCATAGATGCTTGCGATCACGAGGCCCCATGCACCATCAAGGATGGTGTCGTTGAGACCGCCCCATGCCCATACTACTTCGAATCCCATCTCTGTCAGATTCCCAGCCAAGAGCGCATCTTCCTTCTCGAAGACTGTGTCCTTGTACTGACCGTGTCCCATATCAAAGACGATGATAGGATCCTCAGCCTGAGCGGCTGCAGTCAGTGGGAACCCAACGCTGATGAAATACGGGGCAAAGAGAGCTGCAATCAATAGCACTGCAGCTACCTTGCGTGTTTTGTCTCCGATTTTCAACGTTAAGTATGTCCTCCTTTCCTTTGCTTTCGAAGCATTCGAAAAGATAGTTACGGTTGAGAGGGGTCGAGTATTTAGGCTTTTGTTTTTTCTCTGCCACGAGTTGTGTGTTTTATCACACATATGCTCTTCCGCTTAGGACTGCCATCTGTTTATTCATTCTGAAGGTTGTTTGAACACGGGCGCTCTTCTCTGGGCCTCTCCCTCTAGAGGGAGGGAGTTCCCATCCTTGGTAAACCTTTAATATCCCGGCACCCTGAATCGAATCTTGGCGGATTCAATGGAGAGCAACGAGAGGTAAGGAGCAGAACCATTCGAGGCTGTCCTACTCAAGGTGATCATTAGATGTCGGAATTTGAAACTGGAAGAAACATGAAGAACATCATGATTGCAGTTGTTGTGATCGCGATTATTGGTGTTTCAAGTGTAATCATCGTCTTGAACATGGGAGGCGGTGGTGGGGACGGTCCGGACGGACCCCGTAACACCATCACCATACTCACTCGTCACGACACGGCTATTCATACGGCTTACGAGAGTGCCTTTCTGGCCACTGATCTAGCTGATGAATACAACATCACTGACATTGTGTGGCTCACGCAAGACGGATCATTCTGGGACGCAGTCATCGATGCAGGAGGCGTTGATATTCTGTGGGGCGGAGGGCCCACCCTGTTTGACCAGATGCAGCGTGACGGGAACCTCGAGCCCCTCAACAGCACACACATGACTGAGGTAGTTGCGCGCGTTCCTGACGAGATTGCCGGCGCTGATATGAAGCGCTATGATACGCATGGAACTGTTGTCTGGGCTGCAGCAGCCATTTCCTCATTCGGCTTCACTGTGAACCACGAGTTCCTTGACGACTATGGTCTTCCCACTCCCAACAACTGGACCCACCTAGCTCAACCTGTTTGGGGTGGACTCCTGCCTACTGCAACAATTGGAATGGGTAACGCACCCAAGACCACCTCCAATACTCGAATCTACGAGATTATCACGCAGGGTATGGGCTGGGATGCAGGCTGGGTGACACTGGCACGAATGGCTGGTAGTGCTCGTCTCTATCAGGGCTCGGTGGAAACACAGGCCGCAGTCGAGACGCAGCAAGTTGGAGTGTCCATGTCAATCGACTTCTACGGCTACTCGACTCAAGCCAACAACCCTGATTGTGAGTACATCCTACCTCAGGGTGAGTCTATTGTTAATGGAGACCCCATCGCTATAGTCAAGGACACACCAAAGATGGAACTGGCAGAAGTATTCGTCGACTACGTCCTCTCAGCTGAAGGACAGGCGGTATGGTTCAGCGAGGGCGTCAACAGGATGCCAGTTCTAGAGAGCGCGTTCCTCACTCCTGAGGGTCTAGAGCGCCCTGATCTCTACGAGTTCTTCAACCAGACCAAGTTGAATGTCGGTATCGACTTCAACGACACACTCTCGCTGGAGATTAACACATCGTTCATCTACTACTTCGAGGCTGTATTCAATGACGCACACGATGGCCTTGCTGCTACTTGGAAGGCGTTAGTTGACGCATACAACAATGAGGACATTACCCTCGAACAGCTGAACACCTTCGCTACGCAGATGGGTACACCTGTGACCATAACGTACGAATCCACGCCAACGAAGTTCACGGTGGACTTTGCAAGAGAAATCAACGAGCAAATGCTGACGGACTCGACGTTCCTGTACAACATGCAGGTCGCTTGGACCGCCGCGGCAAACGCGCAGTACGCACAGGTCCTGTCGGATCTGATGGCTATCCTGCCGTAGTGCTGTGTAATGCCCTGAGGATGTGGCAACAGTGGTGGATGAGGAGGCCCCGGTCGGTCCGCCCAAGACCACGGGTGTGGCAGAGCCCGAGCTGGTTCCGGCTCAGGATTCTGCCACCACCGTCCTTGAGCAGATAGGAATGTGGATACTCGGCCTATTCATTGGCTTGGGAACCAGATTCGCCAACTTCGGGAGGTGGATCTCCCGTGGCTTCCGGAAGTTGTATCGGTTCTTTCGGAACCCTGGTCAGAGCCTGTTCCGTTTTGTGCGCGGGCTTCGAGCATCCGCGGAAACCATGAGGCGCGAGATGGACCTGCTCAGCTGGATTCAGCTTAGCGGCATTCTGATAATCTTTGGCGTGTTTTTGATCGCTCCACTCGTGGCCGTTGTCTGGGGAACCTTCGTGACTGAAGATGGCTTCAGCTTCGAGATCCTTCGCACCATATTCAGTAACCCTGCATACATGCCACAGTGGCTGCCGAGCAACTTCAACATCATCCGTCCGTCTCCGGCCACTGGCATTGTGGAGATATGGGGTATGGACCTTGGTATCATCTTGAACTCCGTCTACATGGCTGTTTTCGTCACCATGATCTCTGTGCTTCTTGGAACATCATTTGCATTCCTTATTGCCCGTTACGAGTTCCCCGGCAAGGGCGCCCTTAGGACACTGCTCCTCTTTCCGATGCTGTCAACACCCTTCATCGGTGCAATAGGCATCAAGTGGTTCCTTGGAGGAAATGGCTTCCTCAACAACCTTGCAGCAGCCTTCTTCGAGATCTTTGGCCTTACCTGGACGCGAATCGAGTTCCACGGAATCGCGGCCATTATTGTAGTCCAAGGGCTGTCTCTCTTCTCTCTTGTATATCTGAATGCATACTCATCCTTCATGGGGATCGACCCGTCACTGGAAGAGCAAGCAGAGAACCTTGGAGCGACGGGTTTCAAGTTGTTCCGTTCAGTCACACTGCCACTCGCCATGCCCGGAATCCAGGCAGGGGCCATCCTTACATTCATTCTCAGCATAGAAGACCTAGGCACTCCGATTGTCTATTCTGAGGACCCTCAGGCTCAGAACGTCCTTGCCTACCAGGTCTTTGACAGTATCAACGCAGAAGCTGGCGGTGTGAATCCCATAGGTCCGGCCATCGGTCTTATTCTGCTGGCTTTCGCTCTCACTGGCTTTCTGGCTATCCGGAAGTATGCGGCACTGAGGAGTTATGCATCGGCCAGCAAAGGGGGCCAATGGAATCCGCGAACACGCCATCTCAGCACGAGAGGTTGGATACTGATGTACATAGTTGTCATCCCTGTCCTCTTCTTCGCTCTGATTCCTCAGATTAGCGTGATCTACCTCTCCTTTGCGCAATATCGTTCGAGTGCACTCTTCCCGCCACTCACGCTGGACCACTATGCGATATTGGGCAACCTCAATATCCAAGGAGCATTGGTCCGTACAGTACTGTATGCAGGAGTGGCGACGATTGGCACTGTACTGCTTGGTGTTTCTGCTGCCTACATCATCTCCAGACGGAATATACCCGGGAAAACGGCGCTAGATCTTCTCGTTACGTCACCGATAGCGTTACCCGGCATTGTCATCGCGACAGGCTACTTCACTCTGTTCTACAACACCCCTATATTCCCACAAAGGTTCCCGATGACTCTCATCATAATGTCGTTCTTGGTACGTAAATTCCCATTCACAGTCCGCGCGGCCTATGCGGGCTTACAGCAGACTCCTGTGGCGCTGGAGGAAGCCGCGCAAAACGTTGGAGCCAGTAAGAACCGGACCTTCGCGAGCATCGTCATGCCGCTCATAGGCGTAAGTGTTCTAGCTGGTGCACTCTTGTCATTTGTCTACTCCGTTAGCGAGGTCAGCACGAGTCTTCTCCTTGGAGGTGCGAACTACGACCAAGCTCCGCTGACGTGGTGGATTAACGACACGAACTTAGGATTGCCTCCTACGCTTGGAGCGCATCCGGCTGCTGCTCTTGGTGTATTGATGATGGTGATGCAGATGGTTGTGATTGCCGTCACTAATGCCATTCTGAAGACCCGGGCATCTGCAATGACCGGTATATGAGGTGTCACTAATGGTTGAGATAACTCTCCAAAACTTGCGAAAGACCTTT
>JAEOUG010000147.1 GCA_016839445.1 Candidatus Thorarchaeota archaeon | reverse complement strand
GTTCTCCAGAGAGATCGGGCTCACAATCAAGCCAGCCGTATACAAGACAAATGCGGTGGTATTTGTGCGACCTGAGGAGAGAGAGTCCACTGTGGAGTCCATAGCCGAGAGCATCGACACAAGCATGAGACTGACACTCCTGAGCATCGTCGCGGTAGATAGCTGGGATATGCCTCTCACAACTGCCCTTGAGTATCAAAGTGTCATTCGAGATGACCTTGGAGAGATGGCGGAGGAGCTAAGGAAGTACGGCTTCGAGGTCAAGGTTGATGTCGCATTGGGAGTGCCTGAGAAGGTGGCGACAGATGTGGTCACTTCCTCGGACGTAGATTTCGCAATCCTTGTTCGGAGAAAGATCTCTAAGAGGAGATCCTTTGAAAAGGACAATCTTAATTCCATCATATCATCTGTAGCTCCTGGGAAGCTCATGTTGCTAAGGAGAATTCGAGCGAAATGAAAGTCATTCTGAACATCTTTGTTGAATCAAAGGACTTGGGTGAAGTCACGAAGAAACTGACAGAAATCGAGCAGGTGGAGGACGTCTACGAAGTGACAGGCGAGTCTGACATTGTAGCTATCCTTGAGGTTCCTGATGTCCTCGGTTTCAGAGAGGTCCTGAAGGACAGAATCTTGGACATAGACGGCATCCGAAGCACTGTCTCAAGCGTAATCACATATGTCCACAAGAAGGACGGAAGAGAACCAGACGAGTAGAGGGATGAACGGGAAGTTGCAGAACGATAAGAGCCTTAATGCAGTCTTGGTTCCATTGTCGGAGGGGACTCGGTTCTCTGATTTTGTGACCTCTGTGTTACCTCTTCTGAGATTCAGCAGTCCAAGCATCACACTGTTTCATGTCGTCGAGGCGCCCATCACATCTCCATTGAGTCCGGAGAGCATGAACGGGATTCTGCGCCGCTTTGAGGACACAGCGAAGCCAATTGCACAATGGTTCGAGCAGCAGCACTACAAGGTTTCCATCAAGACTGCAGTGGCGAGATCGGTTGCGGACGCAATCCTCGAAGAGACCAGCACAGGAAACTACGCATTCATATTCATGCTGAAGCGCCGACGTTCTGGACTTAGGACGAGGCTCTCTAGGAGTATCACAAAACAGGTGTCCGAGAAGTCAGCTATTCCGGTCATTAGTGTCCTCCTTTGATGAGAGAGCACTTGACATCAGTCGCTCAGCGTAATAAACGACGTGTAGTCCTCAACGTGCGGAAGACACGCCATCCTTTCTACAGCGAATTCCCTGTAGTCCTCAAATGCCTCAACAGACACGTAAGCTACAACATCAAAGGGGCCATCGTCGACACTGTGACTCTCAATGACTTCAGCGTGCTCTCTGAGAAGTCTGTGTACCTCTTCCTTCCGGCCAGATTCCGCCTTTATAGCAAGGAAGACCAACACAGTCACTGCACACACACCTTCTGAAGCGCGTACGGCACATACCAGATAGGATGGCGCTATTTCTTTCTGCCGAATGGAAGGGCCGGAATCACGAATCATCAGGAGAGTCAAGCCATTTGCGAAGAGATTCTGCTGCTCGTTGAGTCATGCCCTCGACCAAGGCCAACTCCTGCACAGAGGCTTTCCTTACTGCCTCAAAGCTACCAAAGGCTTCCAAGAGAGCTGTCCTTCTCTTCTTGCCGATCCCAGGTGCCTCCTCAAGGACCGAGCCAGAAAACCGCTTGAGACGGAGCTGATGATGATACTTCTGGGCGAATCTGTGTGCCTCGTCCCTAATACGTTGAATCAGGTGCAGGCCATCAGAGCCTTCGTCAAGCTGGATACCTTCGGGGTTGGTTCGAGTGAAGAGGGTCTCTTCCCTCTTGGCAACTGAAACCACAGGGAGATAGTCTAGTCCAAGTTCTGCAAGAGCATCAAGCGCCACATTCAGCTGACCCTTGCCCCCATCGATGAGAACAAGATCTGGGAGTTTGTCCTTCCTCTCAAGCACCCCCCTATAGCGGCGATGCACGACCTCTCGCATCATTGCGTAGTCGTCCGGGGTCTCCTTCACTCGAACACGGAACATCCTGTAACGCTTGTTGTATGGTTCACCATTCACGAAGACCACACACGATCCTGTCGGGTCTGTACCTTGGATGTTTGCTATGTCGAAGCCCTCGATGCGCATGGGAGCCTGACTGAGACCAAGGGCTTCCTTGAGCTCCTTGACCCCTGTGTTTACAATCTCCTCCTCACTCTCTCCGAGGATGAGCATCTTCCGCAGGTCTCTGTACGCATTCTTGTTAGCCATCTCCACAAGCTCGTCGCCCCTGTTGTCGACGGGCGTTGTCAGCCTGACTTCGTGACCTGTGGTTTCAGCAAGCCACTGGCTCATCAAGTCCATGTCTTCGAAGGTAGTTGGGAAGATCACTTCATCTGGTAGTCTCGGTATGGAGAAGTAGAACTGCTCTACGAAGGCCGTCAGAACCTCTGAGTCCTGAACGTCGAGGTCCACCTCGAAGTAGAAGTTGTCCGTGCCAATGAGTCTGCCACCCCTAATAACGAGCATCTCCACGAGAGCCGCCTGCTCGGTTCTCGAAATACCGAGGACGTCGCGGTTTATGCCCTTGAACTCGACGACTTTCTGTTTGCTCATCAATATTCCAATGTCAGTTAGTCGATCCCGTATTTCCGCAGCCTTCTCGAAGTTCATCTCTGCGGAGGCCTGGTCCATTTGCTCCTTTAGTACACCAGTCAGGTCATCCGAGCGACCCTCAAGATACAGGCACATCTGTTGCACCAGCGACGAATAGTCGTCCGGGGATATGTGCTCCTTGCAGGGTCCGGTACACCTGTCAAGATGGTAGTCCATGCACTCTCTTCTCTGCTTCAAGGGCTCCTTACAGACGGCCACAGGAATGAACCGTCGAATCGCATCAAGGAACCTCTCCAGACGCTTCGTGCTGCCATAGGGGCCGAAATAGGTTGCACCGTCCTTCTCAGCGTCTCTCGTTATCTCGAATGTCGGGACTGGGTCTCGCAGGTCCACTCTGATCCATGCATGTCGTCGGTCGTCTTTGAGAGCCAGGTTGTACGGCGGTTGATGCTGTTTGATGAGGGTCTGCTCAAGAACAAGTGCCTCACGTTCTGTGTTGGTGAGAATCGTTTCGATGTCGCGAGCTTGCTGCATCATTTCCCAGATTCGACGGAAGAGACCCGTCTTCCTGAGGTAAGAGGCCGTGCGTTTCCGTAGAGACTTCGCCTTGCCGATGTACAGTATCTCACCCTTCTCGTCCTTCCACATGTAGACTCCAGGAGAGTCTGGCAGGTCGCGGACAAGGGTCGGAAGGTCAGACATAGAACCACGTCACTCGAAATCTTCTGAGGCGGCGGCTGGGCCGCACTCAAGTAGCCCGGAATGAACCTGCACAGAGCTGTTATGAACTTGCAGGTTTATCGAGCATTCGCATTCGCCAATGGGTGAAGGCGGCGCATGGTGAGCCCTTGGAGCAACCGTAGTAGGTATAGTGTTCACAGGATACGCATGGTGAAGGTACCTCATCCACTTTCTTCTCGATGCTAGCGAGTTTGTCCTTGGACGAAGCACTCCCCTCTCTAATCCTGTCTGCAAGCGAATAAGCCTCATCGAGTTGGCCGAGATCCATCAATACTGATGCGAGCTCCTCCCAGAATCGGGTCGGCCCTGGGTTGATTGAGACCGCCTTTCTGAGAGCCTCCTCTGCCTCTTTGTGTCGCCCTCTGGTCCGAAGGTGTTTCCCCAGCATGTACCAGGCAAAAGCATCTCGAGGAAAGGTCTTCAAGCGGAGTCTGAGGTCAGCCTCACGCGGCGTCATGGTGTCAGGTAGTGTACTGATGTCGTATTCCTCTTGTCGGATCATCGGTGCTGCGTCCTCCCGGCGAAACGTAAGCACGTCTCTTGTGCGCTATGCAACCAAGCGGATAGTCTGCAATTGCCGCTAATATAGGGTACGGGTACAGCTTCCTCGGATGCGTACACGCTTCTAAAAAGCCTTTCTGGATTTCGTGAGAGGGATTCTCAGGATATGGATATTGACTGCGTCTTTTTACGTCTTATTCGTTTCATTTTTCTCAGAATAAGCGTCGATAGGCTTTTTCTTCTCAGTCATTGCGGAGGCGTTTACTAGAAGTCTTCACGGATTTCTCGACAAACAGACGCTGATTTGGCGCCCTTCTGCCCGAAATCCCAGTTCCCAGAAGTATAATATGTGAAGTTGGACAAGGGGTTCTGATTTCGCGGGGTTCGTGAGGAGACTAGCGTGGCGTGGACAACCGCTGCGAACCCAATCGGTTGGTGAGGAGAAGTGAAGAGTAAGCTGATGCTTTTCGTGGTCCTGCTGCTTCTGGGGATGAGCCTAGTACCGGCAGGGAATGTGGCTAACACTCCGCGGGCGGAGGTGATAGACGAGAACCAAGTGGCTGGAGCCTTTGGTCCTCGGACCATGAAGATACCTGTCGAAGTTGATGTGTCGACTGTGAATGCAAGCAGGGCTGACACCAACTTCGGTGGGGAACACGAGTTGTTCATTGGAACTGGCCTTGACTATGAATGGGTCAGAGCCTGGAGCTGGTTCAAGTTCAATCTCATTGACGTGCCGAGAGAGATCACTGTTAGATCGGCCTACATGCATGCATTTCTCTCTTCAGAATGGTCAGCATTGGACGAACCATTGGGAGCATATTACTCAAGCAACGATACATGGGGCGAGTATACAATCACATGGAACAACCAGCCATCGATTGCTGGCTCTCCTTCGGATGTGATTGACTCTCCAGCAAGTCCAGACATGTTTGTGCCTGGTAACTGGTATGAATGGGACGTAACTGAGGACGTCCGTACCGCGCTACTTGACAACCAAGTCCTGACGGAGGTACTCAAACAGACTGACGAAGTAGGTTCTCAGAATGCCTTCAATTACATCTGGTCGTTGGAAGGCTTTCGCCTGAATGCATCATACCTGTCGATTGAGTACGATACTCCTGAGGTTAGCAGTCCTACAGTAGAAGGAATCGGCAGCGGGGCTCTACTGGACTACATACAGGACTGCAATCCTGAGCTGGGGTGGCAATTCTCAGACCAGAATCCAACCGATTTCCAAAAGGACTATGATGTCGAGGTATGGGACAACGAGTACTACAACGGCAGCATGCTGTGGAAGAACTCCCATGAACAGAGATGGACCATCCACAACAGCTTCGGAGCCGGTGCCCCAGGGAATACACATCCCTTTGGCCTTGACGAGGAATTCAGAATCCAGATGAAGTACCTCTCCAGTGATCTACCGAGGTCTGGAGTGGTCGACAAACTCTACTTCACGACCTCCGCCTCCACTGCTCTTCTGGAACTAGTGGATTTTGAGGTCGCCATGCTCATGACGCCGGACTCCTCGCTACTGACAACAGGACTCGAGGCCAATTTCGGAGGCCGGCAGCCCACGGTAGTGCTCTCAGAAGAGGACTACCAAGTGGCTGTAGTGGGCGGCGTGCTTGAGCTCGATTTGGAGAACTCCTTCTTCCTGGATTCAAGGATGAACCTGATAATCGAGATACGCCACAGGGGATGCACTGAAGACCGTATCGCGCTAAACCGGACCGTTTCTGCCGGACCAGGGAGTGTTGCCGCGGCCTGGGGACCAGACAGCTACTTCGCGGCAATTGGAGACTATGCCAGCTCGATGACCTACGACCTGAAGATTGGATTCCTCACACAGAATGTCTTCAACGCGGAAGGCGGAGGCCTCAATTCGTTTCCGTTTGATGTGGAACCCGGAACTCCTGGAAGGTTTCAGATCAAGTACAACCAGTCTTTCGTCAACCGAGAGGGTTACATCGACAGGCTGTACTTCAGGGTGGCCGACCTTGATACAGATGTCGTCTATGAGAACTTCAGAGTGG
>JAEOUG010000146.1 GCA_016839445.1 Candidatus Thorarchaeota archaeon | reverse complement strand
GCAACTCTGGCGAAGACGTTACATCGCTTGACAGCCTTCTTGAACTCTCTTCCAGACATGTCGTCGATGTCGGCTCCGCTGAGGACTTCACCTTCTCTTTCAATGAGGCCGACGTCAAGAGCTACTGCTCTGGCCGTGAGCTTGTGGTCGCCAGTAATCATAATGGGGCGTATTCCCGCCTTCTTGCATATACGAATGGCATCACGGACCTCCTCTCGTGGTGGGTCAATCATGCCTATTAGGCCCACGAAGATTAGATCCCGCTCCACCTTCTCAGGTTCCCAGTCTGGCATCTCCTCCTCCAACGGCCTGTAGGCAAAAGCTAACACGCGGAGGGCGTCTTCTGCCAATCCTGCATTAATCTGGATGATGGAGTTCCGCTCTTGTGCAGTGAGCGGCCTGACCTCGTTGTTCTCAAGGATTCGAGTGCAGAGCGGAAGAAGAACCTCAGGTGCACCCTTGGAGAAAGCAGTTAGACTGCCGTCATCCAACCTGTTTATGCTGGTCATGCGCTTTCTTGCCGAATCGAAGGAGATCTCAGTGATCTCTTTGCACTCCTTGAGGGTCTCCTCGTGGGAGATTCCCGCCTTCTCAGCCAGCACAAGCAGAGAGCCCTCAGTTGGGTCCCCAACCACCATGTAGTCTGAAGAGCCCGAAGGGTCGACTTGAAGGACTGAGTTCGAGCAGAGCTGGCCTATCTTGAGAAGCCGGACCGCATGAGGATCAGACAGGACATCATATGGTTCACTGGCTCTTGTGAAACTCCCTTCCGTGTTGTACCCAACTCCACCAACAGACAACGTCATCCCGTTGGTGAAGATGGTTGTTGCCGTCATCTCATTCTTGGTGATAGTGCCAGTCTTGTCAGAGCAGATTATTGTCGTCGAGCCTAGCGTTTCAACAGAAGGGAGCCGACGCACAATAGCATTCCGCTGAACCATGCGCTGTACTCCTATGGCAAGAGTAATCGTAACGACAGCAGGAAGTCCCTCCGGAATAGCCGAAACTGCAAGGGCAATTGCAGCGAGGAGTTCATCCATGACGTTGCCCATGACATCCTTGATTACTTCTGCGGCAAAGACAATGGCAACCAGCGCGATGATGAGGAGCCCCAGTTTCTTGCCAAGATCGTTCAGATCGCGCTGGAGAGGAGTCATGCTCTTCTCCCCCTCTTGGACCATCTCCGCAATCTTGCCGAACTGCGTTAGCATGCCTGTGCCTGTGACTATGGCACTGCCCTTCCCAGCTGTGATCGTAGTCCCTTGGAAGGCCATGTTCTTCATATCACCGACGACAGGCCGACCAAGATGAATCGTGTCTACTGTCTTCCTAACAGACACCGACTCGCCAGTGAGAGGTGCCTCATCTGCAGACAAGCCTACGGCGTAGATGATCCTGCCATCTGCAGCGACTAGGTCCCCGGTCTCCAGTCCTATGAGGTCTCCAGGTACAAGCTCCCGTGCCTCAATATCAGTCCACAGTCCATCACGCTTCACTCTCGATCTCGGCGCTGCCATCTGTTTGAGCGCCTCAAGAGCCTTCTCGGACCTGTACTCCTGCACAAAACCGAACGCGGCATTGAATATGACAATGGCTGAGATGACAATGGCATCGATTACGCCCCCACCTTCATGCTCGGTGCTTGCACCAGGGACGACCGCAGTAAGAAGGGATATCACAATAGCAATCAGAAGAATGAGAACCATTGGATCCGTGAACTGCTCAAGGAGAATCCTGAGTGGGTGTATCCCCCCGGTTTCGGTCAGTTCATTGTACCCATATTCCTCAAGGCGAGAATCCGCCTCCTCGGTGGTCAGACCTTCGCGGGATGTCTGTAATTGCTTCACGACGTAGTCAATGTCATTATTGTACCACTGATCTTCAGCCATTTTGAATACTCCGAGTCGTGAGAGAATCCGCTTTTTGGACTGGGCTCTCGCCTCTCTGCTCAGAACAAAAACCTATCGGCGTGTGTAAGTTTCGAAAACGTTATAGTCAACATGGATTGAGCCTCGACGAGACAGAATCCAAGAAGGCGAGAATCATGTCTGAGAAGTCGAAATACTCCTTCCAGTGCCTGGAACAGCAGTGTGACACAAAGGCGTGTCATATCAGGCCCAACATTCGCGTGACAATTGGGGACCTCGCCCGATGGACAACTCAAGGGTATCTGATGAACATACTCCCGGGAATCGACCTGGGTGTGCCACAGGCAGAGAACGAGTGGTTCTATCTAGAAACCCACCGCAAACCACTCAAGAGCGACGCAGAAACGACTGCGTGCATTTTCTATAACGAGGAAGCCAATGGATGCGAGATTCGCTACTCCCGGCCCAT
>JAEOUG010000145.1 GCA_016839445.1 Candidatus Thorarchaeota archaeon | reverse complement strand
GCGGCAACATTCAACCGGCCGGGCCACGAGATTGTAGACCATTATACGTACGCCATTGTGACTGACGGAGACCTGATGGAGGGAATCTCAAGCGAGGCAGCAAGTCTTGCAGGTCACCTCAGACTAGCGAAGCTTGTACTACTCTATGATGACAACCTGATATCAATCGACGGCAGCACGGACCTCACCTTCTCTGAAGACAGGTGCGCTAGATTCGAGGCTCTAGGGTGGCATGTGCAGCGTGTCGCGGATGGCAACGACGTAGATGCAGTAGACAAGGCGATTCAAGCGGCCAAGAAGAACCCCAGACCCTCTCTGATTGCCTGTAGGACCCATATTGGATTTGGCCTACCAAACAAGCAGGACACAGCCAAGGCACACGGAGAGCCGGCAGGAGAAGAGGAACTCACAGGCGCCAAGAAGAAACTCGGATGGCCTCTTGAACCAAGCTTTCTTGTTCCTGATGATGTCCTAGCGCACTTCCGTGAAGTAGGTACTAATGGGAAGAAGGAAGAGCAACACTGGACGCGAAGACTAGAATCATATGCCAAAGAACATCCTGAACTGGCCGATGAACTCACCAGGAGGATGAATTCTTCACTTCCAGAGGGTTGGGAAGGAGCCCTTCCTGGATTTCGTGCTGCCGATGGAGAGATGGCGACGAGAGCAGTCTCTGGAAAGGTAATCAACGCACTGGCCAAGAAACTCCCGGAGCTGATAGGAGGCTCAGCAGATCTGACTCCCTCCAATAAGACATGGATAGATGGCAGTAGCTCATTCCAGGCTGATGAGAGAATGGGACGCAACATCCATTTCGGAGTCCGAGAGCACGCAATGGCTGCCATAGTGAACGGAATGGCTGCTCACGGGGGAGTGATACCTTTCTGTGGGACCTTCCTAATGTTCTCAGACTATATGCGTCCCTCAATCCGCCTCTCAGCCTTGTCAGGCCACGGCAGCATTTGGGTCTTCACTCACGATAGCATCGGAGTTGGCGAAGATGGACCGACGCACCAACCGGTTGAACACCTTGCCGCTCTCAGGGCAATTCCGCAGCTGACTGTCATTCGACCAGGCGACGCGAATGAAACAGTAGAGGCCTGGAAGATTGCCATCACTCAGAGGAACGGGCCCACATTGATGGCACTCACGCGGCAGAAGATACCAATCTTGGATAGAGAGAGGTACAGCTCCGCGGAGGGTCTGGCCCGTGGTGCATATGTGCTCGCTGATCTCGGAGGAGAACCTGAGATTGTACTCATGGCTTCTGGCTCTGAGCTATCACTTGCTGTCCAAGCGGGCGAGCGACTTGCTGAAGAAGGAAGAGGCGTCCGACTTGTCTCGTTCCCAAGCTGGGAGCTCTTCATCAACCAGTCAAAGGAGTACAGAGACTCTGTCATACCACCAGATCTCACTGCCAGGCTCGCAGTAGAAGCGGGGGTCTCGCAGGGCTGGCATCGATGGGTAGGTGACAGAGGCGCAGTTGTGTCTGTCGAACGATTCGGAACTTCAGCTCCTAGCAAGGTGGTCTTCAAGGAGTATGGTCTCTCGGTGGAGAACGTGCTCTCTAGGGCCCGGGAATTACTCATATGATAAGTGAAGAGGAACCATTTGAAGCATTCATAAACCATATTCGCATCATTTGAGTCCTTATAGAAGATATTGCCCATCGGAAGAAGGTTGCTGTCTCATACTGGCTATAAATACTATCTGAGCGGGCGTACTCGGTGATGTAATGAACATCCACAAGAACGTAACACTTGCACTGTTCGCACTGACACTGATCGCAATCGGTGTACCGCTTGCAGCCGCGCAGGGCAGCTCGATTAACTACCAGTACACAGAGGGTATCGTCACTCTGGACACAGATGACATATCCATCAAAGTGACTGGCAATAATCAGGCCCCACACTTCCACTGGTGGGATCCCAATAGCCCCACTGTTGACTATCACGTCATGTTCGTCAAGATGTACGAGGTCAATGACATCAATGAGAACGGCGTATATGATCACGGTACGGACCTGATGGTCGGCGCTCCCTTCGCGCTCCCCACGAGCGGCTGGGACTTCAGCGGCTTTGAGCTTGAGGAAACCGACGGTAATGTGACTGCCGTTCACTTCAACTTTACAACCACATCAACCTTCGACCCACGTCCCGAGGGGACTGGGGTTGACTATGGTCAGCTCCCAAGTCTGTCACCCTTTGACGTCTACATGGAGGTCAGGGTCCACTTGGATCTCACCACTCCTGGCGAGATGAAGTTCGATCTTGTTGTTGATGGTTGGGAGTGGACCTATGATGACTCTATGCTTGTTCTCCAGTTCAACCTGAGTGAGAGCAACCACGGTCAGGCCATGGGCACTCGTGATGCTGGAGGCATGCACAAGACTGGAACCAAGTTCCAGTTCCAGAACGGCTACTTCGAGTACAACGAAACCGCACTAGCTGCACAGAACACACTCCAGGTCAATGCAAGCTACGGCGAGGGCGATGGACTTGAGGCAGGTCAGGCAATCTACCTAGCCTTCGATTACTTCGGCAACGACACACTTGTCTACGATCCCATCATTGGTATCGGTCCCGCAGGATTCACCATTGACCCGGTGACTCTGGCGCTGATTGGTGGCGGCGTTGTCGTCGTGGTGCTTGCTGCAATCTTCATCAAGCGCAGGTAATCTACACTTGGAAGCAGGGTTCCTGCTTCCCCCCTTCTTTTTCTCTCATTCCAATCCGATGATATCAGGAATACTCTAATATTCAGATGGGCGTCAGAAGCCCCGACATCCATGGGACCGTGGATTGCGCATTGACAGCCCTTAGGTGACAATCAGAGATGTTCGAAGAGATTCGGATGTTAGACAACTTCTACCAGACATCAAGCTTCTTTCCAATGCCAGTCGTTCTAGTAAGCACCCTCGCAGAGTCAGGGCAGACGAACTTGGGACCCTATTCACTCTGTTTCCCCCACATCATCGCAGGCGAGGGGAAGTACGCTATGATGCTTATCTGTCGAGAAGACAGCAACACAGCGACCAACATCAGAAGGACTGGAATGTGCGCCATCAACTTCATTCCAGATGAGAAGAAGTACATGGAGAACTGCGTCACGCTTGGCTTCCCGGGAGAATCCACAGAGGAGAAGATGAAGAACAGCATCTTCACGCTGATTCCCTCGCGGCGTGATAATGGAAACGGGGAGCATCCAGAGCTTGTTGAAGAGGCGGTTCAGATCTTCGAGTGTACATGGGATGAATCCCATGAGGTCTCTTTGATTGAGGGATGCTCGAACTTCTTGCTTCGAGTCGACAACATCCTTCTGAGAAGGGAGTACAGAGATGCGATTGTAAATGGTCTAGAGGCCAAGCGCTTTCCCAGTCTGCCAATTGACTGGGGCTTTCGCGACAACACCTCATTCTGGTTTGCCGAAACGAAGAAACCGTATGCCGTGGACATACCAAAATCCAAGGGAGTCAACGTCAACACGGTAATGTACGCTGCTCAGAGATACGATCCATCTGTTGAGTGGACCCCTGAGGCATGCGAGAAGATTATCAACGTCCCTCGCATCTTCCTCAAGCGAGTCTTCAAGGGCGTTGTAGAGGCTGCAAAGACGGAGGGCGTCACCATAATCACTCCTGAGTTCATGGATAAGGTCAGGGACAAACGAAGCGAAGAGAAATCCAACTAGATTCTTCGCCGCGCGTTCCACATTGGTGTGCTTCCTGACGAAGCACCAAATGACGGCTGCGACCGAAAGCAATATAGTTCGACCTCGAATTATCTTAGTTCGGTATCGAACTATTAGTGCAAGGTGTAGCGTGATGTCAGACACTGAATTGACGAAGCTGTGTCTACATGTTCTGGAAACGGCTTGGCCGTCATATCTCACAACTGTGGACGAAGATGGAGCACCGCACACAAGGGCCATGTTCAATCTTCGCAACAAGGATCGATTTCCAAAGCTGATTCCTCTATTCGAGGATCACGCGACGGCCCTGATGGTCATCTTCACTACAAACACAAGTTCTGAGAAGATTCCTCACATCTTGGATAATCCAAGAGTCTCAGCGTACTACTGCAATTCCGACAACTGGCAAGGAGTGATGTTGGGAGGCACGGTTGAGATAGTTAAGGAAGTGGAGCTGAAGAAGGAGATTTGGCACGATGGGTGGGAAAGATACTATCCAAAGGGGTACGATGATACCGACCATACAGTGCTCAGACTCCTTCCATCGACTGTAAAGGGATGGACCGGAAGTCAGACTTTCAAGTTCAGATTGGAGTAATGTAGGAATGATGTCACAGAGAGAAGGCGGGTTTCTAATCACCAAGATCCATCACCTGGGCAGGCGGGTCTTTGCAGAACTACTGAAGCAGAAGGAGATCGAAATCGGACCAGGACAGGGGAGAGTGCTCTTTGCCCTTTGGGAGAGGGATGAGGTCCCGATCAATGACATAGCCAAGAGGACGTTGCTGAGGAAGTCCACTTTGAGTGAGTTGTTGGACAATCTCGAGGAATCCGGGTATATCGATCGCGTCCAGTCAAAGGAGGATAGAAGAAAGGTTCTGATCAGGACGACTGAGAAAACCAACAAACTTCAGAAGGCATACATCGATCTCTCTGTCGCCATGACCAAGCTGTTCTACGACAACTTCACTAGTGAGGAGATAGACCAGTTTGAGTCGTACCTCAAGCGAGTTCTTGAGAACTTAGTTGCTTTCGAAACAGACTAGCAAAGAACCTGTCAGGAACCATAAAGGAGAGAATGGGGAGAGCTACAGCTCTCAGCAAGACTATTGCTATTCAATGACGAGTCTGTCGACGACTTCTTTGACGCCGAATGTGTTGGATGCTGCATCAAGCGCGGCATCAATTGCCGAACGATTTGGTAGTTTCCCGGAGAGAGTCACCTTTCCATCTTGCACCCTGACATCTATGTCATCGATTCTTACGGCATAGTCTCGATCTATCGCGTTTGTGATATCCTCAGCGATTACGTTGTCTAGAATCGCCTTTGTTGGAACGACCGCAAGGCGGTCAGTGATGCCGACTACTCCTGTAGCGTCCTTGACGATCTGCTCAGCGCGGAGCTTCCTCCAATACGCATCAACAGAACCCTCCAACTCCACAGTCCCATTCTTTACCTTGACATCGATGTCTTGGTCTCTTGTGCTTTCATTCCATAGAAGCATGTTCTTGACATTAGACCGAATCTGTTCGTCAGACGGCAGTCTGGCCTGTGATGGGAACCTGACCAGAAGCTGATTGTCAACCTTTGTCACACCGGGAACTCTCCAGGCATCGAAGAGAGCAGCCTCCGAGGCAGAGTAGCTCGCTACAGAGCCTCTAAGGGTAACTCTCTGGTCGTGGATGTCGACATTCACATTGGACGCATCAACTCTGCCATCCCAGTACAATGAGTCTATGACGCCTTTCTTGATTTCTTCGTCTCTATTGTTCAAACGTTTCATTTCCTTGGTTAACTATCGATTAGAGTCATAATAAGAGTTGCGATAGAGGTACATTAGAGATTAGATAGAGAAGAATTATAAGTGAATATTCCTACCGAAATATCGGTCGAATATGAGGCTAGACGAAATTAGAAGAAAACCCGAATCAGAGTTGAGATATCGGAGAGGGCGCGCTAGGAACTATCCAAGATTCACGAAGCTGGTTGAGAAGTATAAGGAATCCGAAGAGCCGATGAGTCTAGATGACGTGGTAAAATACATGGGACTTACACATCACACACTCCGAAGCTATGCAAAGGAAATGGACCTTAGGATGGTCGTGATGAAGGACGACGATGGAATACGTTGGATTACCTTCAAGAAGCTGCTAGATTGAAGCTGTATTCTGGTGCGAAATCTCGTTCTCAGTTGAGGAAGGCTTAGAGTGAGGGGTCAGTCACAGTAGCTTCTTCCATCTAGCCAGCATGATCACCGCTACAAGGCCTATTGCCAGACCAAGACCCATCTCAAGGGCAGCTAGAAACTCATTTGTGGCAACGGATGTGGGTGTGGTAGTCAAGCCGGTTTCTGATGATGTGCCACTGGACGTTGTGCCTGATGTAGTGCCCTGTGTCGTGAATGTATGATCAGTTCGCTGAGGGGGCTCCAATGTTGTGTTCTCATCAACATACACCTCAGCGGCATAGGGTACTACTCTCTGGATGTACTCACTCAGGACAACCCCCAGTTGAGTGTTGTCAAGCCCGTCCTGAATCGTTGACATTAGGTGGTCATACTCTGAGCAGGTGTAGTTCTCCGTAAAGAACGCAACATCTTGAACCTCCCGGACTCGATAGGGGTCGAGAAGCACTGTTTCGCTAGGTTCTGTGGCATAGCAGGAGAGCCACTTGTCACCAGTTTCGCACCAGAGAGATGACAGGACCGGAGGCGGCTCGCCGATGTGTACCATGGAGGGCATGAATACGCCGGCCAGAGGGTTAGGGCCACAGGCGGCCCACATGCAGTTCAGCTTCCCGTCATATCTCTCATCGCCGCTCACGGCCACCATGGATGCAACAGTGTTCATATTGCAGGCTTCGCCGTCAATCGAGAAGTAGCTGGTGCCGCTCTCCTTGTTTCTCACGTAGCGCGATACTCTCTGCATGACATCAAGCCACGAGACCACTCCCTTTTCGGAAAAGACTGCATCTAATGCATCCAAGAGATACCTATCTCTGCCGCCCGGCGGCGCAGATATACCTCCATAGATTCTCGGAGTATTGGCTCTTGTTGAGTAGCCGTCAACAACGAACTCAGCGTAGGCTTGCGTATTGCTGATCTCGAAGAACGCGCCCGCTCCGAATCTATCTACCACTCCTACGCACGTGGCAACGGTTCCCAGAGATGACCTGTACGTAGGCCCAAGTACATCTCTCGAGTCGTTGAGTCTACGGGCAACCTCTTCCACAGACTCGCACGTCTCCAGTATCTTCTGATTCAGAGGCAGATTGCCATACGCAGGGTCTGGTTCCAATGAGGGCATTGCGGTGTTCATGACAGCTAGACCCACTTCGTTTATCCCCATAGTGAATTGATTGATTGCCACGACTGCGTAAGTGCTCGGTGTGGCAGGGTAGTAGATGGGGCGATGGGCTCTGTCTGAAGGCCAGTCCCTGTTCTTGAGCAGGATTGCTCGACCGTCTTTGGCGGCAGAGCCGGTCACGATGACCGAACTGCACTCGATTTCAAGCTCGTCACTGTCCTGAGGGGCGGTATCTAATGAGATGCTTTCAGTGCCTAGAACCCGAAGTAGCACTGCGGAGGAGGGAGTGACAATAAGGAGTACAGTGAACAGCAGAACAAGCACTCTGTTGGGTTCCATAGAAAGTGTCTACCAGGACTCTGAATAAAAGGCGACCCAATAGCGCATGATGGGCACCAATCATACCGGGAGTCATGCCGCTCTGTCGGAGATTGCCCTCCGTGTACCGAGAAGGAGGTCATAGACACGCCTCAAGCGACTACCTGAGTCGTATCCCCAAACATGGCGGATGACGGATGCCGTCATCTTGAGATCCTTGAAGTCTCTTGAGATCTCCTTATACCGCTCCCTGAGTTTCCTTGTTGGAATGCCCTCATCCTTGGTGGCCCCCCTCAGGACTCTAAGCCTCTCTTCCATGGCTTCCGAGGCGGACGCGATTGTCGACTCGATTGCTTCGTTGACGAACATGGTGTCGCCCGGATTAGCCAGGCGGAGTTTTGTCAGCCGGTGAACCTGCGCGCAAAGCTCGGACAGTCTCCTTGTGAAGTCGAGTGAGCCTATGGGTGGCCGCTCTGACTCAACTCCAAACTGCTTCCTCGATTCTCCAGCCCTTATATGGGGGAAGAGAAGTACGCCGGGTCTTAATCTGACAGCCGGGGCTCTTCGTCTGAGTCTTTGAACGACCTTCTTCTGTTTGGCGGTGGGATTTTCGAATCGATATGTGACAAGCGCATAGGTCCTGGCAGGTGAGGCGTCCCCCACAGCCTCTCGCACCCTAGGGATTGAACGCGTCTTCCGAAGTGCCACGTGCTTGGGCAGATCCCTCGATGTGCGAAGTTTTGTATAGCTCATGTTGTATTGAAATACGCCTCTCGCAATTCTCTGCATCCCCTGGATTTGTGCGAGAAGTCGCGCTGCCTCCCTCAGGCCCTCGCTACGCTCAAGTAGAACAATGATAGTTGGCCGACCCTGCTGAACGAGCTCCTCAGCAGAGGAGTCCTGAGGCTCAATCCCGCTCATAGACTGCACATCATAGACAAGTTCCCTAAGGTGACACCACGTCGCGTGTGTAACAGGTCTGTATTTCTTCTTTGTGGAGATGGAAAACCCACTTGTTCAATCAATGGCGTCGAAAACGCGATTTGCCGTCTTCAGAGGGTTTTGGACAACGAAGTTTGCTGAAAAGGCAATATGAGATGTGTTGACGGTTCCAGTCACGCATAACTGTTTCTGTGGTAGGCAGGGACGGAAAAGGTGTAATCACCATGAAGTACAGCTATCGTTTCACAGGCCCAGAAGATGATGACGACTGGGATGAAGATCTCGATGATGACGACTGGGATGACGATGACGACGAAGACTTCGACGATGACGACGAAGACTGGTAGATACCCAGTTTGTCGCCAATGAGTTGAACCGTCCTCGGCCGGCAGGCTCAGGACGGTTTCTTCTTCTTTTGTGTTCCACTCACATGCCTGGTGACAATCAGAAGGAGAGGTGTTGTGAGTTCTTTGAGAAGGTTCATAATCGCGGGTAGCAGCTCTCGTCTCTCTCGGGTTGGTCCAGTTTGCCTATAGAAATCGAACCCCTAACTGATCAGAACTCCATGGAGGTCCTTCGTATGCTTGCAGAGAAGCCTCTGGAGAACATAACTCTGATTGCTGACTGCACGCAGCTGCTCGAGTGGTGCGATGTGAAAGTCCTCAGAGACAACGGCAGGATTCGGGCAGTATTCTCCCTCTACAGCGACCTGGACTTCGTTGCTACTGCATTCTGGAGTGAGAACACCTCATACCTGAAGCGTCTGATGGACGAGTTCAGAGATAGGCTCTCGATGTCGGGCTTCGTTGCCATCTGCACGCAGGAACAGCTAGAGCAGCTTCAATCACTGTGTAAGGAAGTAGACCCGACGTTGGAGAAGCAAATGTACGCTGATTTTGAAACGGAACTCCGGTGCGAGTGTAAGTCGGAGCCGGTGAGAATGACCCAGGATGATTCAGAAGAACTCAAGGAGCTTTACAGAGTCTGTGGTACGCCAGCATGGACGCCGACCGCTCTCGAACTCGGACCCTTCTATGGAATCATCACTGAGGACTACGGGATAGTGAGTGTGGCTGGCGTCCACTACATGACACACTACGGTTCAGAGATTGGGAACGTGGCAACTCATCCAGACCACAGAAGAAAGGGATACGCAGAGGCATGCATCAAGGCCGTAGCAGAAGACATACTGCAACGTTCGGACCTTGCCATCCTTCACTATTTCGCAAACAATCTCGCAGCTCAGAAACTCTACGAAAGGATGGGCTTCAGCTACTCCCCAGTAGAACCCATCTTCTTCGTACGAGCAGAGATCTGATTGGCCCGGAGTGTGTCGTTATGAAAAGGCCTTATAGGGCCCTTCTGGTCATTTAGGGTCCTTTTAAGTCATCATACCCTATTTAAAGAAAATGATAAGACTAATAAGAATCGGCTCCAGATAGAAGCTATCCAACGGAAGGACTAACCCGCTCAAGGGAACGACACTGGCAATTCTCGACCCTACAGGCGAGAGCGGGCAAAGCAACAGCCAGACAGCGGAACGGCAGAAAAGCCCTCATTGTGTCACAGGTGCGCCGTGGCCGCATTGTCAGGTGATAATCATGCAGAAGAGAACAGAACTAACAGACGAACCGCCAATTACCAATTGGACAGAGAATGAAAAGGATAGACTGAGAGAGAGAAGAAGGTTGGCAGACTGGCCTGAGCTGGACAGGAAGATGGCAATCATAGCTCGAATGACAAGTGATCCTCCTGCTCAACCAAGCAATGAGTAGAGTGAAACCATGAGATGGGAATCTCTCCTAGATGATTGCGTTACGTCAGTGGAGGGTCTTTCCTCATTCCTAGACGTAGATGAAACAGAGAAGCATGCGCTCGAGGAGATATGCAAGAAACACCCAGTTCGTGTTTCGCAGTACTATATGTCACTCATTGAACGGTCGAGCAGAAAGGACCCTATTAGAAAACTGGCGGTGCCAAATCCAAGCGAGAAGTCCCCAAAGGGCACCTATGATACGAGTGGAGAGCGCTCGAACACCGTCATGCCAGGTCTACAACACAAATACAGACAGACTGCAGTCATTCTCTCAACGAATGAGTGTGCAACATACTGCCGACACTGTTTCAGAAAGAGACTTGTGGGAGTAGAAACGGACGAGGTCCTTCAGGACATCCGAGAAGTTGCGAACTACATTGAAGGCCACTCCGAGATAAACAATGTACTCGTAACGGGAGGAGACCCCTTTGTCCTCTCCAACTCAGAGCTGGAGAGCATCCTGCACCCACTGTCAGTAATCCCACATCTGGACTTCATTAGATTCGGAACCCGCGTGCCAGTCACGTTTCCGGATCGGATTCTCATGGATGAGAACCTCGTTGAAATGCTAAGAGAATACTCATCCAGCAAAGTACGGATCTATGTTGTCACACAATTCAACCACCGTAGAGAGATCTCAAAGAAATCAAGGGCGGCAGTGGAAAGGCTTCAGAAGGCAGGCATCATTGTCGGCAATCAGACTGTGTTGCTCAAGGGAGTAAATGACTCGCTCGAGGAAATGACTGAACTGTTGAGAGGCCTGCTGACTATTGGAGTTCTGCCATACTATGTGTTTCAGTGCAGACCCGTAAAGCGAGTGAAGGCCCAGTTTCAGGTTCCACTTGTTGATGGCGTGAGGATCATTGAGGGTGTGGACAGGAATCTCGACGGTCATGGTAAGAGATTCCGCTTCATCATGTCACATCCCACCGGGAAAATCGAGATACTGGGCATACATGATGGAGTGTTCGTTTTCAAGTATCATCAGGCGAAGGATCCGGAAAGAGTCGGCCGGATCTTCACACATCCAGTCGATCCACGTATGACTTGGCTAGAAGACACCAAGCTTGAACTGGACTAGTTTGCTTCTGGCACCATTGTCTCTTCTACGGTAGAGATAGCTCTAGTTTCCTTACAAGATCCTTGTATCGATTCCTGACAGTGACCTCAGTCACACCAGCTGCAGACGCAATCTCCCTCTGGGTGACACGATTGTCTGTGAGGATAGATGCAATGTAAATTGCTCCCGCGGCCAGTCCTCTGGGGTCTCGACCAATGATTAGCCCCCCATGAGCCTTTGCACGATCGAGAACTTCGAGAACCTTTTCCTGCATGATACCCGGCAATCCCAGCTCGGTTATCAGCTTGGGAACATAGTTCGAAGGATCAGGAATAGGCATCTTGATCTTCAGCTTCCTGACAAGCAATCTGTAGTGCCGGCCCACTTTCTTCCAGTCTATGTGAGAGGGGTCAGCAATCTCTTTCAGCGACCGGGGAATCTGCCGAATCCTGCAAGCAGCGTATACTGCAGCGGCGACAAGTGCATCAATAGACCTACTGCGAATGAGCCTGTTGACAATGGCCTTTCTGTAGAGCATGGCCGCAAGTTCCTTGACTCCGCGCTTCAGCTCAAGTTGTGATGAGAGCCTCTCGAGTTCAGATAGCGCCTGAGAGAGATTCCTGTCCACTGAGCTGTGAACACGACTCCTGAGCTGCCACTTCCGCAGTCGAGCTATCTCTGCACGTCGCCTGGAAGAGAGCTTCCTTCCAGAGGAGTCTGTGTTTCGCCAGCCGAGCGTAGTGGCCAAGCCCTTGTCATGATGAGTGTATTTCACTGGTCCACCCGTGCGAGTTCGTGCCGTTCTCTCATCAGCCGTGAACGCTCTCCATTCAGGACCCGTATCTATTCGGCGCTCCGAGATCACCAAGCCGCAGTTTGCACAGACAGACTCACCACTTCTTGGGATTCTTGCTATCTTGCGTCCGCCACACTCCGGACATGTGATGAATTTGGATTTTCGTCCGGACTGGGCAGGTCTACTCTTATTCCCAGTAGATACCATGGAAACTGATCACTACCAACTACGTGTTCTTCTGTCTCTGCGACCACGACTACGCCTATCACCATCTCCGCCGCTGTATCCGCCACCGTATGACTGACCCCGATAACCCGAGCCTCCTCTGGGCCTATAGTAGTGCTGTGATCGTTCTGGGCGGTGGTCCTTGGCGGACATGTCAATCTCGAGGTTCACGTCATCGATCTCTTCTTTGGAGTCCTTGAGTTCACTATGTCTACCTATCTTCAATTGGAGGTTCCCTCGGAAGAGACCTGTGTAACCATTTTCAAGTGTGTAGGTCTTTCCGGTTTCGACGGCTTCAATGCTGCCGTCCCAGAGTGGAACTAGGACCGTGCCAGTCTTGTCGCCAACCGTTGCGTCCACTATGCGGTGAAGGTCGCCATCGCGTCTGGATGACACCTCTCGAACATCGCTCTTGCCAATCACCTTGAAGGTCACATTGACCGATTTCATCCTGGGCTCGAGGTTCGCAATATCTGTCTTCGGAGTATCTTCAATCTTCTCGCTTTCGTTCTCTACTTCAGAAGTCATTCAAATCACGCCAACTATACTGAGGGACGTCCAAACTGCACATCTACAATGAGGCTTCTAGCATCTAACAAGTGATACATCTAGTATGACGACCCTTCAGACTAGATGTATGAATCGACCCTTATAAAGCTCAGGATACTGAAGGTATCATAATCTCGATTTTGCCTTATATAGCTACAATAGAACCAAAAATGGTGAAAAAAGCTCTATTCGATTCGAAAATCTCATATGCGAAAGGTTCTCGGAATAGGTAGACAGTAGGTGAGAATATGTCGAAGAAGACCATTTCCGGAGAGATAGTCGCATCACAGACTGCCAGACTTCCAACAACGGACAAGGAGTATGGATACATTACTGTGCAGACCCCGGATCAGAACCACGTGAAGCTGAAAGTTGACATGAGCACGAACTACGAAACCATTGAGAGAGGAAACCGGGTGGTGGTCGAGTACGACCAGCTTGGTGGGACTAACATCCTGACAGCAAAGAACATCTCCAAGGAGTGAGACTTCGCCCGCTCTAGTCAGATTGTGTACAAGGACCAAGTAGAATCCATGGAAACACAAATAGACCATGCAGCCAGTATGTTGGACATGACTCTCGAAGCGCAGAAACCATGGGTCAGAGCGGCAGACATAGCAATTGGCATTGTCACTATTATTGTGGGAATGTGGATCACACTGAGCCCAACCTTGGCAGAAGCGACTCTGGTCTTCAGCATGGCGATTGGCCTGGTCTTCATTGGTCTAGCGCGCGTATTCAAGAGCGTATCTACAGATGCGCTGACTACCCAGTCCCGAGCTATGAAGATCATCAGTGGACTCGTAGCGATTCTCCTCTCTGCGGTCGCCATAGTGTTCAGAGACCTAGCTATCACATTCTTGGTCACCATGCTGACTTTCGCGATTATGCTAGTCGGACTCTCAAGGATGGTCGTAGGATACAGCGAGAAGAGCATTTCATACTGGCTTAGAGCCCTCTATGTCGCAGGTGGCGGCTTAGTCTTTCTCTTTGGGTTCTTCGCAGCAGTGTTCTCAGGCCTAGGATTCCTGACTCTGAGGTTGGTCCTTGGAGCAGTCTTCCTGATTCTAGGTTCAGTCCGCATCATAGGTGCAGCAAAGGGCGAGCTCGTGTAGGCGAACTGATACCACGCGAACGATGGAGGAGTTCGACGAGCTCTTCCTGCATGCAGCAATGCAAGCTTCATTAGGTACTTGAATTCAGGATGGCATGAACCCACTTGACTCACACAGACAGTGAATCGCTCACCAAGGAAGAAACGGAAAAAGCCCTGAGCAACATGATGAAGCAAGGGATCACCGTTCAGGTCAAGTTGACCTTCACAGAGAGTATCTTCCTTGTCGGATTCGCCCTCCTCTTGGGAGCTCCAAACACTGTCATAGGTATCCTTGCAGCCATCCCTTCGATGGCACAGCTACTTCAGATTCCAGCAGTCTATCTGATCACAAAGGTCGGTAGTAGGCGACGGCTCAACCTCATTACTCAGATTGGTAACAGGTTAGCAATCCTGACAATGGTGGCAATCCCCATCCTATCCACTGGCGAGTCTGGCCTAATCTTACTCGTCGGAGTCGTGGCAGTTCAGGCTCTCTTTACAGCCTTGGGTTCACCCAGCTGGAACTCATGGCTACGTGACTTAGTGCCTGTAGAAGAGCTCGGGCGCTTCTTCTCGAAGCGGATGGCTCTCAGTGGCATTGTGGCGGTGGTTGCCTCTCTTGTGGGGGGTGCGTTCGTCGGAATATGGAGCAGCAGTAGCCTCTTCATACAACTTAGGGCGTACTCCTTCCTGTTCTTCATAGCATTTCTCGCCGGGATGTCCGCAATCTTCTACACCGTGTCAACACCGGAGCCACCAACCATCGTATCTCAGAAGTCTACGAGGTTCTCCGACTTGGTGGCACGTCCTTTTGAGGACTCCAACTTCAGGAACCTCCTATGGTTCTCCGCTGCGTGGTCGTTCAGCACAGGCCTCGCCGCACCCTTCTTCGCCGTGTACCTTCTCTCTGAAGACTACCTGAGCCTAGGAATGCCGCTAGCCACAGTCCTGACTGCGCTGACGCAGCTTGTGAGTATCATGTTCTATAGATTCTGGGGCAGGTACACTGACCGATTCAGCAACAAGACAATACTGAGAGTAGCAGTGCCGCTCTTCCTAGTGGGCACATTTCTCTGGACATTCTCACGAGTAGCCGCAGGCTTGTCCCTCCTGATTCCCCTTCTTGTCTTTGTGCACCTCTTGACGGGTTTCTCAGCTGCAGGCGTGAATCTGACATCGGGCACTATCGGCCTCAAACTTGCGCCAAGAGGAGAATCCGCCGCCTATCTTGCAGCCAGAGGCACTGTCATGGCCGTTGCAGGAGCCATCGCGCCAATACTCGGGGGTGTCCTGTCAGACTTCTTCGCCAATAGGGAGCTCTTCTTCTCGATAACCTTCACCGACCCGGGCGGAGCTATCGTTATTCACACATATCACGTGGGTGGCCTTGATTTCCTATTCCTGATTTCTGCGATAATCGGCATCTTCGCACTTCATCGGCTGTCACTGGTCAAAGAAACCGGAGAAGTAGATGAGCGTGTTGTGCTGGAGGCCATTGCCGCTGAAACTCGGCGGAATGTCAAGAACATCTCAACTGTGGACGGATTAAGGCATACCTTCCAAGTGCCAGTAGAGACCACAAGGAAGATCGTCAAGAGAAGAAGAGGAAGACCAAAGAAGAGCAGAGCCGAATCTAGCAGTGACACTACAGAAGCGCGCCCAGAGGTTCAGTGACCGCACTGGATTTCAGTCACTTGCTGTTACCTGAAGGAAGAGGCTTGATTCGTCTACTTCTGTGATTGTGGCCTGCAAGGCAAGCTCTTCTCTCAGACCCACGAAATCATCCACAGTGAACGTAGTGGCGCTGAAGCCATCCTTGCAGATGATTTTGCCATTCTTCGTCAGATTCCAGTCGATCTCACCCAGCAAGCCCGCCTTGGCCTGTATTTCAAACCATTCAAGTCGAGACTCCCAGAAGCGCTCTGCATAAGTGGAGAACAAGCACAATCCTCCCGGCCTCATAACCCGTAGCGCCTCCAGAAGCAGTTCCTTAGGGTCAAGTTTGAACGCCGATAATCCATTCTGAATACACACAACGACATCGAAGCTGCCGCTGGCAAATGCCATCTTCCCTGCGTTCATCTGTGCGAGGAAGGCTTCGGCAAGTCCTGCGTCCTTTCTGGCCATCTTTAGGCTGTGAAAGGATGTGTCTATTCCTGCAAGAGATGCGCTTCTTGCCTTGATTCTTCTAAGAACACGACCGTAGCCGCAGCCAAGCTCCAGAACAGCGTCATCTGGAGATATGTTATCCAGAACGTGCTGGATTTCGGCCTCTAGATACTGCCGAGTCCTAGCGGGAGCCAGTTCATAGCACTTCTTCAGGCGCTCGCCCGATAGCAGGTCCGAGTAGTACCCGGTCATCTCACTATGAAAGGCATCATGGCGAGAAAAGAGTTACTGGAGCCAAACCTCCGCCTGAGTAAGAGTTATACCTTCGCTGAAGAGGTCCTTCTTCTGCGAGCAACAACACAGAGACGTGTGGAGACAGCAGAGTGGACAAGAGACTGGCGACTTTCTCAATCGTGGTCATGATAACCTTCCTGTCCTGCAGCGTAGGGGTTCTATTCGCTTTCCTGCCCAGCTTCCCTCAGCGAACTGCTCAGGTTCCAGAGAGTGACACATTCGACACTAGCTTCTGGGACCTCTCTGAAGCCGAGTCCCTCCCCCTAGATATCTCCAACCACTCGACAACTCCACATATCTATGAGGGGGCAAGTGGACCAATCAACCTGACTGAGTGGCGCCTTGACTACCAGAGCGAGTCCTACCACGGGGAGGATGTCAGAATCAACTCCGTCATTCTCTGGCCAACAGACGTCACAGGCTCAATTCCCTCCATTCTCTTCCTCCATGGCTACGGAGAAGAATATCAGGTCTACATACAGGTTCTCCGACAGATTGCTTCAGAAGGCTTTGTGGTCATGGCGATTGACCAGCCAGGATCAGGTGGGTCCACAGGGTATCCTCCATTGGGGCCGCGCACGTTTCTGAACGTGACGACCGGACCAAGCGATGCAAGCATCTATCACTCTGTCTGGGCCGCTGCACGAGCGGTCACGCTGATGGAAACACTGTCTCTAGTTGACACAGATGCGACCGTTGTAGCAGGAGCATCTATGGGCGGACTAGTGACTTACATCGTGTCTGCAATAGACTCCCGAGTAGACGGGTCAGTGCACATCATATCGGGCGGCAATCTGATGAATGCCATCACCTCTGGGTCTCTGCTCAACAGCGTGATTGAGCCGGACTACTCCATCCATTCAGTACAGCTTGAAAACATCGTGAGGTGGTTCGACCCACTGGGTTACACGCCAAACCTGACCAGACCTGTGCTCATGATGTTCGGGACAGACGACCAGTTCTTTCCTCTGGTTTCGCTGATGGACACTGTTGACTCCATCCAAGCAGACCTGACGCTCAGTATAATCCCGAATTGGGGCCACATGTTCCATCCGTCTTGGGGGCCAGAGATCGTGAACTGGCTAGCGAGCAACTACAGGGCCGAGCCACGACTTCCACACATGGAAGTGGATTACTCCTCACAGGTCACGTTTTTCGGCGGAGGGATACATGTCACGGCCAATGTGAGTGACCAAAGCGGAGTCCTTGTCTGCTGGCGTTCTACGGAGCCTGGCGCTGTATGGTCAGTTTCTTTGATGCCTCTGCGAACCATCCATGGAGCCCAGCTCCATTCCCGATGGGTTGTGCCAACCTCCATCGGTGAGGTCCTGTTCTTCGTGCTTGTGGCCAGCGAGAACGGTGGGGCCACTTCTTCATGCGTCTACTCATCCATTGCAGGCTCCCTATTGTTCCCTCTAGGCATTCTCTTGTCGTTCGTCGGACTAGTCGCAATCATCAAGATGGGACTGTGGCGACCTGATGTCACAGTGTTTCTACGCGAGATTCCGTACCTGATTGGCATGTTCATGATTGTCCCGGGATTCTTGCTTCCATATCTCTCGATAGAGGGACGCGCATCTCTCTCACTACTCGGATTCCTAGAGGTGTATGGCAGATCATTCTACTTGAGTGGGTGGTTCCTGCCATTGGTTGTCCTCGGAGTGAGCCTTGTGTTATCCCTCTCCGCCTTCCGGCAGCAATTCCAGTTCCGAATGGCAGCGCTCCTCTGGACTCCAGTAATGCTTGTCCTGTTCTTGCTCTACGTGGTCTTTGGTGGAGTCTTTGCGTATTTCGCGAACCTCTTCCTTGTTCGAACCGGAGTGGGGGGATTGTTCCTGCTCCTAGGTATTCCAATCATGCAGATACTTGACAAGGCCTTCAGAGAGTATGCGCCGTGGACCAAGACAATCGAGCAGCATAGCAAGGACTAGTATGAAGGAGGATTTCTACACTCCTACCAATCGCCAACAAGGAAATCTGAGAGAGAGTGGCATTTGGAGTTTCCTAGAACCGGTCTAACCAGTTCTCTTTAAGGCCAAACGACGGGTACTGCCGACGATGTCCCTCACTTCTGGACTGCTAAGACTGTACAGCTTCCTGACTCCGTCCTTTCTTACCTTCAGGATGTCCGCCCGCACCATCTGAGAGAGATATGCAGAAACTGTCGACTGGGACAGGCCAATACGAGGAAAGATGTCGCACTGGCACTGCTCTCCCTCTAAGAGATAGTCGAGTATCTCTAGACGAACTGGGTTTCCAAGAGCACGATGAAACTCAGCCCTCCATTCTCGAGTCTCTTCTTCAGTCATTGCATTTCCTCTCCTCTCCAGAAGTCATTGTCTCGAAGGTACTTCCCAAGGTAGACTATACCCAACATCACAGGCACTTCCCAGAAAAGTCCCATGGTCGTGCCAAGGGCTGGAATAGATCCTACTCCGTACATCGCAACGGCGGTAGCAATTGCAATCTCGAAGTGACTTGAGGAACCAATGATTACAGTGATGACACCTTCTCTGTATCCGAGCCCTGCAACCCGCGTCACTATGAGATTGTATCCGACAACTACGGCAAACCCGAGAAGAAGTGGAATGGACACCAACACTAGCAGGTCTGGATTCTCGAGCATGACAAGTCCATTCAGCGAGAACAACACAACAAGAGTGGTGAGCAGGGCCATGAGGGCAACCTTCCCTACTGCAGGACGATACCTCTCATCGAACCACATCTGTCCCTTCCACTTCACAAGTGATCGTCTGCTGACAAGACCAAGAAGCAGAGGAATCCCTATGAAGACGAGTACAGAGATGAACAGAGCCGCGCGGTCAAGGGGGATTGAGGATATCCCTGTAAGCAATGCAACAACCGGTGCGTAGAGAATGATGATTGTCGCCGTGTTGAGACTGGTGTTAACAACATTCTGTTCCTGGTTCCCTTCTGCAAGGTATCCCCACACTAGAACCATGGCAGTGCAGGGACTTGAAGATAGCAGGATGATGGCAACTATCAGTTCAGGATTTCCTGCCAAGAAGAGATTGGCCAAGGCAAAGCCGACAATAGGAGCGATGACCCAGTTGGATACTACCGTTAGCAGTATCGGCTTCGGATTCCTGCCTAACTTCCTCAGCTCTGAGGCCTTGATGTTCAACATCGCCGGGTACATCATGAGAAAAAGACAGACACCAATGGGAACTGAGATTCCTCCAATCTGCCAAGCATTGATGGACTCTCCAAGACCGGGGATAGTAAGAGCCAGAGCAATCCCGATGGCCATACACACTGCAACCCAGAGCGGGAGATACCTCTCAAAGACACCAAGCTTCTTCTCGTCCGTCACTCTCGCGTTTCTCCTTGTTTCTACCGGATTCCCCGGAGGCCTTCTGTTTATTATCGAATAATCTCGATATATAAATAAATCCGTGAGAGTGCAGAAGCGTCTGGCCTAGATGACCAGGGAGTACCGTCAGCACAGTCGAAATACCACTATAAGCACCAGATTGGTACCATTATTGCGCCGCCCTCGGAGGAAGTTAGGTGTCTGAGCAGCTCCGTTGGCAATTCAAGGTATGTCTCATTGGGGACGGGTTTGTTGGGAAGACAAGCATTCGCAGGAAATACCTCGGCCAGGTCTTCAAGACCAACTACATACCCACCCTAGGGGTGGACTTTGCCAACAAGACAATGGATCTGGACGGCTTATCGGTGCGTCTAGTTATTTGGGACATAGCTGGTCAGGAGGCATTCAGCGGACTCCGGCGCCGATACTACGAGGGATGCGCAGGCATGATTCTTGCATACTCCGTTGTGGACCGCGAATCGTTTGACAACGCCTCGAAGTGGCTTGTGGAGGCACACGGTTTCCTCGGAGGACTTCCCCCTCTCATCATCGCAGCTAACAAGGTGGACCTGCGCCCATCATACCCTCCCGAGGACGTGATTACGTCTGAAGAAGGGCAGGCCTTTGCCAAGATGTTCGGAGAGAAACTGAACACCCCCGCCGTGTTCATAGAAACCTCTGCTGTCACCGGAGAGAACATCGAAGAGGCATTTCGATCGCTCTGCAGACTGATGATCAGGCAGGAGGATAGCGATGCGTCTGCAGAGGAGAAACCCGAGGAACTAGCTGAGATGCAGACCACTCCGGTCGTGACTGTGGAAGCCAATTCCCGGAGCGAGGCAGTTCCTGAACAAGACTTCGTGCAGGAAGCGCAGATTGGACTCTCGATGACTGAGCTAGTGGACCTCAAGGCAAAACTCAAGGCGGCCGAATCGGACCTCGCGGAATTCACCACAGGCAAGGAAACCGCCCTCCTCAATCTCAGGAATACGATCCATGTCAAGCGTATCATGTACGAGCACCTGAAGAAGCAGATCACGGAAACGCGAGAGGCCTGGTCAGAGGCCTATGAGGAGTACATGAAGATTGACCGAGAGAAGAAGAGCGCCCTAGATGCCAAGATGAAGGCAATTGAGAGTCTACGAAAGAGAATCGGGGAAATAGAAGGCACGATAGGGAAGCAGATTCGAGATCTGAGATTGGAAACAAGATAGGCACTCCCAGGCATTCAGACACACCTGCTTGACCAGCAAGACTATCAGGAGGACTCCAACAACCCTCTAATCTCCATACAGTGTAGCACCGGAGAAGGTCATTGGTCTTGTTGCGAGAGGATGACAACACCCATCATGAATCAATAGGTAGTGTTCCCGAGCCGAGTCTGCTCACAGTCGTGAACTTGTCAGTTGTCACGTTCTTCGTCCTACTTGGACTCAGCATGGTTGCCCCCATTCTGCCGATCTATGCCGAGAGCTTCGATGTCTCGTACACGCTGGTAGGATTCGTCATCTCATCGTTTGCACTGACAAGGGTCTTCTTGGACATCCCCGCAGGGCTTCTATCCAGAAGAATAGACAAGAAGAGGATCATGATCGGAGGGCTCCTCCTACTCGCAGTGTCCTCTGTGCTTGCGGGCTTGGCCTCTACCTACTGGCTGCTAGTCGTGGCCAGAATGATGGAAGGAGCCGGCTCCGCCCTCTACGTCACCGCCGCCAATGTATTCCTTGCGCAGATCGCTGGAGAGGAGAAACGAGGTCAGTGGATGAGCATGTACATGGGAATGCTCCTCTTGGGTAGCATATTCGGGCCCACATTTGGAGGGGTCTTGGCCGACGCTTTTGGCATAACTGCACCCTTCTTTGCTTATGCAGTAGTTGCAGGTGTGGGCATCATTCCTACTCTCGCTCTCCCGAGACTGCCCAGTTCTAGAAACAAGCAGGAGAGCGAAGAAAGGGATTCAATTTCCCGCGACATTTGGCAAGTGCTTACCTATCCCTCGTTTGCCTTGGCCACATTCGCCACGTTTGCCCTGTTCTTCATCAGAACCGGAGTGAGGAGCACTCTAATCCCCCTGCTATCCGCGAACAATCTTGGGCTGGGATCTGGTGCGATCGGACTGGTCCTCACTCTAGCAGGAATTGCTACAGCACTCGTCATCACACCAATGGGAGGAATCTCAGATAGGATAGGAAGGAAGGGGCCGCTCATTGGATGCCTCCTCCTTACCGCGACGAGCATCCTAGTTCTTCCTATGTCTTCCGACATCACCAGTCTAATGCTCCATATGACTATCTACGGTGCATTCGTAGGCCTCTCAGGGCCAATTGCGGCCTATGTGACAGATGTGTCACCTCAGGATAACCTCGAAATAGCAATGGCGATGTACCGTACAATCTCTGATATGGGGTATGTTGTCGGACCTTCGCTGCTAGGATACCTTGCTGACATCACGGCCATCCCCGTGTCTGGAGAAACTCATTCGGGCCTTATCAGTGGATTTCCATTCGCCATTGCAGCGATGCTTCTGATCGTGGCGGCCCTTGCGCTTGTGAAAGCCAGAGATCCAGCTAGGGAGAGACGGAACAATCGTGTGAATGGACAGGAGGAACCTGAGCTACGGGGCGAAATCGCCTAACCGGTTCTCTCCCTTTATCGCCTGGAGTGGAGTGAGGTTGATTGTGGTCTCCAGTGTCCCGATGTATTCTCCCTTCTCGGACCTAATAGCGAAGTAGCGAATGAGGAGCTTGCGCGGCGTCTCACCCTCGGGAAGATCCAACCAGAAGTCGACATGGTCCTGCTTTCCACTCTTGAGGACCTCCAGCACCTTCTCTACCTTGTTCAGACTATCCTTCGGGTGACACATTCGAACATTCCTGCCAATCACCGCAGGTCCGCGCTTGAAGATTCGAATGCCATGTTGGTTCCAGAACAGAACATTATCATCCGCATCAATGACCGAGAACTCCATTGGGAATGTGTCAAGCACTGTGGCGAGGAAATCAGTGGACATGTTCCCGAGGGCTTTGAGCAATGGTTCTATACGCAAATTGAACACCTTAGCAATGCCATAGTGCTTCGTCATTTGAGTCTATGTAAAGAGACAAGAAGCAGAATGGTTCGCACAGCCAGGGGATGGACCTATGTGGGATCCTCGGAATCCTTTTCTGAACCTTCAATGTGGATGAGCGAAGTGTAGTATCTGGAGAAGTGGAAGGAGCATGGAGGAATTCAGGGAGCGACTATCTCTGTCCGTCGACAGGTCCCAGCTACAGAGAATGGATAGGAGAAGCAATTCCATTCTTGCGGCCTTCGGGCTTTCCATGTTCTTAACATCTGTTCTTGCTCTGATAACAGGAAGCAACCTGCTGCCTGAGATGTGGGGGGAACTCATTGTTGTGGCGGTCATAGGACTTCTCTACCATTCAGCGATTCGGAAGCAGAGCGTAGACCTAAGATTGGGCTTGGTCTATACGGCGGTCGGAATCTTGATCAGCCTTCCCATCCTCATCGTTGGCACGCTCCTCTCACTTTCCATGTTTGTAAGCCTCGTGCCTCCTGAAGAAAGCATCTTGTATCTGCTGTCGTATGCCCCCTTGGGCCTGTCAGTCTTGGCCACCTTCAAGCTGGCGGAGCCTGCAGGGGCAAGGTCGGCACGAAATCACTGGCAATCTCTTCGTCTGGAAGACGCACCCGGCGAGGTGGAGGATCTCGACCACAGAGCGATGTACTTGGTTCAGAACAAGTGGACCAATTCCTGGTTCTATCTGTTTCTGTTCGTAGTGGTTGAGCTACTTCCTGTTCTGCTATTCGCGGAGAGCTCTCTACGTATCACTGTTGATGTGATTCTGGTCCTGGGCTTTTTCCTCGCCTTCCTCTACAGGGCATACCACATTCTCAGACGTGAGCAAAAGCTCCTGATCTGATCTACCATCTATTCGTGGAACCGATCATCTGAGTGATGAACCTCTGGTTTGCTCTCGAGAGAGCTGGCTAGCCAACCGGATGTTGCGTCTTCACGATTATCGAAACGAGGTACGAAGGGTTTGATGTCGAGCAGCGGTGTGCTATCAAGCATGTCAGCACCAGTGAAGATGAGCCGGTTGCCCTCTATCCGAAGGAGTCTGACTACAGAGAAGCCGATTGGATTCGGTCTGGACGGGGCCCGGGTGGCAAAGAGACCGTGTTCCTTGGTGTCAAGGTATGGAGTGACTCGCATCTTCACAGCCTTCGTCCTATGAAACCAGTAGAGGAGAATGATGTGGGAGAATCCGTCAAGGGAGTGCAGCCCTTCAACGTACTCTGGTAAGATCTCGGCTTCGCCCTGAGCGTCAGACATACTAGACTGGATTGGAATGCTGTCACTAGCTTTGAAGGGGCTTCTAATGACACCAATCTCTCTGATAGTAACCTCCATGGATTCCACGGTTCAGTAATGTCAGGAGGCCTATTCAACACCGCGGTCGACTAGGAAAACATTCAATGAGTCAGTGTGTCTGGCTCAGACTTGAGTCCTGACCGAAGGCTTCTACCCTCTCAATCCATTCTCTTACGAGACTTGCGAAGACCTCTTCCTGTTCAAGGGGCAGACCATGACCCGCCGCATCAAGTACCGCGAATGATGCTCTCTTGAAGCGCTCCACCAACTTCCACGCATCAAGATAACCAACTGAGTTGTCTTGCCTGCCAGTGATGATTAGGGCCGGTTTCTCAAACTGGGTCTGGAGAATGTCAAAGGAGAAGCTATAGGCTTGCTCCCTTATGCGGTTCAGGAACTCCGCATTCGCTGCCTGGTGTCCGGGAGTATAAACACGCTCTGCACGTTCAAAGGAGCGAGGCTGCACAACGACCATTCCCATTTGCCCGCTGGTAAGAAGTCCTCTGAGTCCCGCATCCAAGCTGTCGAAGAATCCAAGATTCACCTTCCGAAGCTCCGAGCTGGGTATGTGTCTCTTGTTATCATCAGGCTCGACCAGAGGGCATACCAGAAGGACACCCTTGATCTGTTTTGGTCTTCTGCTGACAAGACCCATGCTGAGATAGCCACCGTACGAATACCCGGCCAATAGCAGGTCTTCTCCAGGAACCACTCTGTCGATGAACTCCTCCACAACCTGTAGCACCTGGTCGGAGGATTCAATCCAGTCCGGAGCTTCGGACTTGCCGTTTCCGGGCGAATCAAGATAGATACGCTTCCATCCATCCAAGTCCCTGAAAATCGGCTCGAAGATCTCAATCATCCCATCGGATATCCCGAAGTAACCATGAAAGATCAGGACTGGCTTCCCTTCACCGAACACCTGGTAGTTGAGGTTAATTCTCTCCAGCTCGGCAATCATATGTGTGGCGCCTGACAGCGCGTAATCTATCTTGTTGTCAAAGCATAGACGAGCCCATGTTCTCCTCACAGGGATGTCATACTCTTAGTCATTCAGCCTCTTGCGACCTTCAAGATGAAGTCCTCCAGTCTTTCGAGGACCACTTCTGCAATCTGTTGTCCTTTTTCCTTGGTTGCCTTCGTTGAGTAGCCGACAACTCCTGAATCGGTTACGTATTTCATCATGAATGCAGCCGACGCTTTGGGTGGGGGAGCGAGCATATCCGGTTCTACGAATCCAGGGACTATGCTACGACCGGGTTCGTCGACCCGCTTGTCTTCGAGTACTCTTTGCTCCAAGAACCAGGCGACGGACGTTTCCATGTCGCATGCATGGAAGACAGGACGAGTGGCAACTTCGCGGATTGTGTCAGATGCTAGGTCCCACCAATTCACGCTGAAGATCTTCGCCATGACGACGTTGCTCATAGCATGGAGCGCATTGGATATAGCAGTTGAATTGCCGCCGTGCCCATTGACGAGGATGATTCTCTTGAATCCGTGCTGTTCAAGTGATGTGCACACATCTACAATGAGATCAGCCAAGGTGGACTCTCGTATCGTTATCGTGCCCTTGAACTGCATGTGATGCGGTGAGTATCCGAAAGAGATGGTGGGAGTGACGACCACTTTCTGCCGGTCCCAGATGCTCTCAGCCACACGCTGTGCAAACTGGGTTGCGATGAATGCGTCATTGTCAACGGGCAGGGCAGGGCCGTGTTGCTCTGTTGAACCAACTGGAACAACAGCAATGTCTGTGTCCTTGAGAATCTCTTCCACTTCCTGCCAAGTCATCTTGGCGAGGAGAATCTTCTTTTCCATAATTACGTCCCCGGCTCAGCAGCACTCAGCCTTGCTTAATATGTTGCTGCGAACGCAGCTGGGGGAGGGGAAACGGCCGACGGGCCCATTCATGCCCTAGAAGACAATACCTACAGAGGTGAATGCCAGCACTGCAACCAGATAGGCGAGATGGTGTGGTCTGAAGTAGCGGCGAGGAACCTCGCTCATGTAGTCTTTGTATTGCGTCCCGAACCTCGGTAGTAACCACGTCCTCTCTTCATACAGAGTGGTCACATGGAAGAATGCGATGAATAATACTACTAGAATCAGACCAATGAGAGAGCAAAGGGACACGAAGAGGCCAGCTGCAATGAACATGAACATCCCGGTCATCGGATGTCTTCGGCTTGCGTAGTAACCGTCCCTCAAGAGACTGAGCGGCTGGTTCTTGCTTGCATGAACACTTCGATTGACTCGGACAACTTCCATGACATGATAGAAGCTTGGTAGGAACAGGGAGAGGCCAAGAATGGCATGAATCAACCCAAAGAGCGTGACTGGAGGGACACTATCAATAACAGCAATGTCAACGCCTTGCCAGAGTCTGTATTCGAGCAGCTCAATCTGGCTGTAGTAGCTTACGAGCAGCAACCCAGTTCCCAGAAGTAGAGCTAGAAGGAGATCTCTGGAGCGGATGGTTGGCATGAACCTGCGACCACTGAGAGAGTATTAGTACTTTGCCGGCTATTGAATTGGTTTCTGGTGTGGCTGGCAGAAGGAACCGGATGCCAGCAATGTGTCCCAGTAGATGGTTCCCGGGCGAGCCTGAGTTGAAGAACCAGCTTCGCGCCCCTAGTTCTTGCCCCTTTCAGATGATTGTGGAATATGGTACGGAACATACTGATTGGAGCAAGGATAGCCCACTGAGAGATGGATTGTGCTTGTCCCCAGTTCTGAAATCCATGAGTAAATCGTGCCCCCCGGAGGATCCTGCAGGTGCTCGCATATACCTTCCTCATGACTACGGCAGACTTCCTTCACCTCTTGCAGCCCAATATTGTTTCCTGCATTAGAGAACCAGTCGTGGATTCTCCTGTTGTAAGTCCAGGACCTGTCACTCGTGGGCATGCTGTCAAGTTCTCGCGTGCCTTCGAGGATGAAGAAGTTGTTGACGACGTTCAGACCATCACTCGCTACTTCAGCCCGAACCCTTGTAGGTGTTACCTCCACCCGAGCGGAGGTCCCAGTCTTGTCCGCGACGAGGAAATTGATTGCCTCTGCATGAGGGATATGTTTCAGATAGTCGACGGTTTCCTCAACCGACGAGAAGTTGTCGAGTGCCCATCGGGTCACGTGCTTATCTTGGAGACCCACGCATTTTGCTCCATTGAAGAACGGAACTGAGGCCGTTCCTATGGCCAGACCACCAGCGTTCATTCCATCATAGCAGCCTATCTCAGCGAAACTGAAGCCGAGAACGCCGTTCTTTCCCTCGGGCTTTGTCTCGAGCATAACGAGACGCTCTAAATCGTCCTCTATCCAGTCCATGTGTCTCACAAAGATAGGGAAACCGCGTTCGGTATGCTCCCCACCTACGAAGAACAGATTACAGCCCGTTGCCCAAGGAGGAAGAAGCTGCGCTACTAGGACTGACTCGTGGCTCAGTCCGATTCCGTCAGAGAAACCCATCAGCTCATCATGGAGGCCACAGGCATGCTCCCGTAGCAGCTCCCCATACTTCAGAGTAAGCTCAATCTTCTTCTCACTTGGTTCTCCGTATTGGTCAAGGCCCCTTCTCGATTCTCCAAAGGCTCTGCCAATGTCGTAGTATGAACCACTCAGTCTCAGGTGCTGCAGATGAATCACCTCTAGTTAGCTGTGCCAATTCTATGGTGAAGATATGCAGACTCGAATTGTATTAAGAATTTAAGCACGAGCGGACAAACAGGCGTTTGCCATAGAGTGCCTACGGCACAACGGGGAGGCTGAACCGGTAGATCCAGTCGCCTGTACTCGCATCTAAGAAGAAGTAACTTGTGGCATGTCCCACTTGCGTGGAACTGCTGTCTTTTATCCAAGCTAGCCAAGGACAGAGCTGTGAAGGACTCGGAAACACAGGATGGCGAACTCAGAAGACTGGTCAGCCAGATTCATGGCGCCCGGCCTAATCCGGAGCTGTTGAAGTCTCTTCTCGATAGATACGAGAGGGAGTTCGGGCCAGAGGCAGACGATCGGGTTCTCGAGATCATTGCAGAAACCACCAAGAGAGCATGGACCGAGATCTCCAAGAGGGTAGAGAGCAACGACATTGATGGCGTTCTTGATACGCTATGGAAACCCTTCAAGAGAGTAGGGGCAGAGTTTGCAGTTGAGAGGACAGAGAATTCAGCGCAGATTCGTTGTACCAAGTGTCCGGTAGCAGACACCTATCTTGAGATTGGCAGACCTGAGTATGGGTTGATGTTCCATTGCAGTACTGACCCTCACATTGTAGCAGGCTTCAATCCATCCATGGAGTTCAAGATAACGAAACGGCTCATGAGTGGAGATGATTGCTGTGATCACTATTACTTCTTGAAGTGACAAAATGAGAATCCACTTCAGCCAACTGAATATGCAAAATGGAACGGCGCCAAAGATGATAGAGCAGTCAATCTGATAGATGAGCCAGCAATCCTTCGTTTTCTCTTTCTCTGCACCATATAGCCGATTGGAGGCGTGAGTCGGGAATATCTAGTGTACCTCGTTCCTCCATTAGTTCGATTGCATTGGCATACGCAATATGAGCATACCAGCAGAAGAACTCACCAATGCTGTGGGGGGCGTAGGTGCCTGATCGCAGACCCTTGTGTAATGCTCTGATGGATTCTACAGATTCTTCATAGCATCCACAGAGTTCTTCAGCAAGGAGATCTGCGGTATTCTCCCACATGTTGGAATCGGATAGACTCACAACAGGGATGCCCAAGCTTGCACCGACGAATTCCGGAGTATCTGCTTTTCCAGATTCTATGAGTTCTTCGTATTGCTTCTCTAACGACCTACGATGAGGATTGTATTCACCATCTACTACATTCTGTCCAAACGTTATGAAGTACCAGCCATCCCAGGGCATTCTGGAATCATCTTGCCCCCATCCTCCAAGATTCTTGGGATCTCCTTCAACCATGTAGAAGTAGTAATGGGCATCGGGCCTACTCGGACTTGGTCGTGCCGGAGCAGGAGGCATCACCCGATTGTGTCCCGTCAGTTTCTCGAGCAGTTTGATGTCAAGTATTCGTCCACCTAGAAAGAAGAGGGATACCTCTTCGAAACCATGCTCTTGATTGATCTCGAGTTTCTCATACTCTGATTTGATCCAAGAGAGCTTCGCTTCTGTCGTGTCAACTAGAGCCTTAGAAAAATCGGATGCATGAGCAAACACCCTCTGAGTCTCAGATTCATCTGTGACAAGAAATGATGGCCGAAATCCTCCGTCTGTCTCATGGACAAGACTTGCCGCCATCATTGGATGAATCTCCGCTTCTAGTTCATCAGGAGTCTTGTCAAGTATCGATGCTAGATTGCCGACATCAGGCGCATCATGCAGCTCTCTCAGAATCCTCTTTCTTAATTTGCTTAGAGAACTCCATGGGTCACCGCTACCTGCCAACGAAAGGTAGATCCTACTGCCGTCGTATTCCTTCTGGCCAGACATCTGACTCTCACTGGTCTAGATGCGCACTCGGTGCATATAACAAGCCTCAAGACAGCAATGAAGCAACAGCCTCCAAATCCATTGCCGTTTTGAAAGCCGTGGTCTTTTCTGACCGTCAATCATGTGACCGATTAGGGGTAGCACTACAGCGCTTCTCGAATCGTGGTACAGGCGCGACTGGAAATCTCATCCTCTTCCAGCAGGCAGCTTCTGCGACAGATACCTTGTGAGTTGTGACCTATTCTCAGGAGTAGAAGTCTTTAGATAATATCCGTCCATAGTCCCATATCGTAGACACTCAAGAGGAAGCAAGATGAAGGAATGGTACGAGGCCCTCTTCGAGAATTATGCCAGAAAGTACGACGAGGAGTCGTTCGTCAAAGGCACGCTGGGGGAATGCGACTTCATCGAGAAGGAGCTGGCCCGTGACAAGGCACTCCGCATTCTTGATGTGGGCTGCGGTACTGGAAGACATGCAATAGAACTGGCCAAGAGGGGATACGATGTAACTGGCATCGACCTGTCAGAGGCCCAGCTCGTCAGGGCCAAGCAGAAAGCTGAGGAGGCAGGTGTGGAGGTAGAGTTCCTGCGCCTTGATGCCAGAGAGCTCCCATTCGAAAATGAGTTCGATGCCGCCATCATGCTCTGCGAGGGCGCCTTTCCACTCATGGAGACCGATGAGATGAACTATCAGATACTGGAGGGCGTGGCCAGGGCCCTTCGCAGTCCTGGCAGGTTCATCTTCACCAGCCTGAACGGGTTGTTTCCGCTTTGCCACTCAGTTGAGGAGTTCCATGCAGTGGGCACAAAGGACGGGAAGGCCACATACAGATCCAATACATTTGACCTCATGACATTCAGGGACCACAGCATCATCACAATCACTGATGATGACGGCAAAGAGCTGGAACTCAGGGCAAACGAGAGGTACTACGTGCCAAGTGAGATAACATGGCTACTGAAGAGCCTCGGTTTCAGAAACATCTGCATCTTCGGTGCCAGGCTCGGCGAGTTCTCTAGAGAGCATGAACTGACAACTGAGGACTTCGAGATGTTGGTGGTCGCCTCATTATGAAGTGAAGGCGTACACCTGCAGACAGGACTATCGACATGGATAATGCAAAACAGAAAGGGTGCTCAGTAATGTGAGTAGGGCAAGTTCCCTGGATGCAGCCCAAGCTGCACAACTGACTCCGCCGCCTCTACTTCTTACCCATCTAAGGTGGACAGACTGCTTTCCCTTGAACTCAATTGGAGCTAGTGCTTCTTATGCTGTTCAGCCACAGACTGAAACATGACAGACCTTCATACTGAAGATGATCGACTCAAGGAATTGGTGAAGCAGATCCATAGTGCTCGACCAGATCCGGAGAGACTGAGATCTCTTGTTGAGAGATATGAGAGGGAATTCGGACCACAAGCAGAGAAACGGGTCCTTGAGATTATTGCCGACACCATCAAGAAAACGTGGTTTGAGATTGCCAAACAGCACGGAAGCAACGACATCGACGCCATTCTCGACACACTGTGGAGTTCATTTGAGCAGGCAGGCGGTGAGTTCACAGTCGAGAGGACCGAGAACTCTGCACAGATCCGTTGCACGAAATGCCCTATCGCAGACACGTATCTCGAGATTGGTAAGCCTGAGCATGGACTAGTGTTTCATTGCAGTACTGATCCCCACATAGTTGCAGGCTTCAATCCGGCCATGGAGTTCAAGATTACGAAACGACTCATGAGTGGGGATGATTGCTGTGATCACAGCTACTACTTGAAGTGACGATAAGGGAATCTACTACAACCAACGAAATATGCAAAATGAAAGGGTGCTCAACAATGTGAGGAGGGCAAGTTCCCTGGATGCAACCTAAGCTGCACAACTAACTCCGCCGCCTCTACCTCTTACGTATCTGGGGTGAAGACTACTCCAGCCACTTGTATCCCTTACTTCGATGGATTATCTCGGTCACCCTGACTTCTTGGTCTATTACGAAGTAGATAGCGCGATAGTCACCTATCCGCAGTCGGAACAGAGCTGGTTCACTCGGAGTCAGAAGCCTCTTGATGTCTGTACCAGATCTCCTTCTGAAGGGGTCGTCCTCTAACGTGAACAGAGCTTTCCTGACTCTGCTCTTCTGCTTTCCATCAAGCAAACTCAGTTGAGAAACCGCGGACTCAGAAAGCAGAACTCTATACTTGGTCAAGCGGCACGAACTCCTCTTCCTCGAGTATTCGTCTCTGCCTGTTAGCGAATTCCACCTGTTGGGCTACCTCAAGGAGACGGCGAATGAGTTCATCGTAGGTCTCTCCCTTCTGTCCGAACCGCTTCAAGAGATCACGAGTCGCCTTAGTGAGAGGAATAGTGGTTGTCTCGCTCATATCTATCATGACTTATAGTACTGATAGTTGCTTATAATCTCGTTGTTGCCTGACAGCAATACAGCATGTCTACTGCGTTGGATTGACTATGCAAAATGAAAAGGGTGCTCAACAATGTGGGTGTGGGAAAGTTCCCTGGATGCAACCTAAGCTGCACAACTAACTCCGCCGCCTCTACTTCTTACCCATCTGAGATGGATAAAGCATAGGAGGTGATCCATCCGCAGCTTCCGCTACGGATACCTTGTTACGACTTCTCCCTACTTGCGAACCCAAGATTCGTCATCGCCCAGTGGACGACACCTCACCCCAAGTCCGCTCGCATGGAGCGACGGGCGGTGTGTGCAAGAAGCAGGGACGTATTCTCCGCGCGATAGTGACACGCGGATACTAGGGATTCCAGGTTCACGCGGGTGAGTTCCAACCCGCGATCCCGACTACG
>JAEOUG010000144.1 GCA_016839445.1 Candidatus Thorarchaeota archaeon | reverse complement strand
GTAGTAGGGCAGGACGTCTACAAGAGAGTAGAACTGGCGCTCCAGAGTCTGGATGTGAATCCGAAGTCCGTTCTGGAGGAGGTGTCAGATGATGACTGGTACCGATACATCACCAATCTCGCTCATCAGAGAGTCAGAAGCAGAGGGTCCAACGAGCTGAGTGCGATTGCTGACCTCATCACAACGATCGACTTGACATCAGATGAGGATGTTAACTCCCATATGCGACTGATGGCCGCCATTGAGCAAGCTGGGACGACCTCCTGCAATACTTGGCTCTCTGAGATAGCGGCCGGCGAACGAACGATAGATATCGTTTCAAGGACTAGAAGCATCTTGCTTCTTGGTGTCTTCGGGGGTTTGCCCGAGAGGGATCTGCTTTCTAGTCTCCTGAGTTCCTCAGACAGCGAGATTCGAAGGACTGCTGCCGTTTCATTGTCGAAGATTGAGTCACGCCTGGCCTGGGGCGGGAGGCCTCGTGGAGCGCCTCCCCGTGCCACTGAGGATATGGACCGATTGTCGTCCAGTCTGGCCAGGGTCGCAAGTGAGCTGTCACGGCTGGAGCGAAGTGACCAAGAGGGTCTCTTGGAGGACACAATTCGGTCCCTTGCCACGGTACCCGGAACAAGAACCGAACACATCCTCACAGGTCTAATGCGTCACCCAAGCGGAGCGGTCAGAGCCGCCATAATTGAATCCAGCTCATCTCTTTCTCGCGACGTGGCTGCTGAGATTGTCCGGATTGGCCTTCAAGACAAGAGCAAGGAGGTGGCTGAGGTCGCTCGTCACGTCATGGAACGAAGATGGGGCGACGATGTATGGATCCATGAGGTCTCAGGAGAGAAGGAAGAGGATGACGAGATTGACAGCAGCGAATCGTAGGTCTCTTGGTTGTCGAGGGGCGACTCCCCAAGAGGTCAAGGTATCTCGTTGGTGTCACTGTTGTTCCTGTTTGCGACAATCTCGTCTTGGCTATGGTTCTCAGAGTCTGAGGAGTCTGGGCAGCGTCCCTTCTGCCCAGCTCGCTGCTCCACGGATATGCTCCGATTGAGGTTGTCCCACGAGTTCATAGCCGCCGTTTCGCGGAGCGGTAGTCACCCAAGATCCTCGTGCAGATGATCATCGCAGTCGAGGCTCCGCGATTATCGCAGTATCAACGCCCAAGATTGCATTTTTCGCAATTAGGACAATTGATGTTAAATAAATCGCAATAATCGGAATATAAAGACTCTGGTGATGTCCTTGGAGTTCATCTACAGTCCAATCTTGGACCTGAGATAGGACGGAGCAACTTTGAGTATTGCACTCCTGACCGATCTGACTCCGACAAGCATCTCAGCTACAGTCCTGTAGGTGCTATCAGAGGAAAGGAAGTCGCTGGATGAACTGGTTGATGACTCGTCGGTGAATCGCTCTTGCAGATAGAGGCCCCACTTGAGATCAGAGCCCATCCGCTTCCTCCAATGCCTCTCGTATTGGGCGAGTTGCTTGTCTGAGAAGTCGTTCTTGTTCAGGGAGTCAATGGCGGTTCGCGCCGCCTCTTCGCCACCAATCATGGAGTAATAGATGCCTTCACCACTAATGGGAGAGCAGTGACATGCGGCATCTCCAGTCAGGAGAATCCGTCTACCGTATGATGGTGTTATGATGCCTCCGAGGGGCATCAGCGCTGACTCCTTTCTGACAATCTCTGCGTCCCTGAGCTCGCTCTTGAGGGGCTCCACATTCTGAATCAGATTCGTGAGATACTCCTCAACTTTCCTTTCACTTGCGCGAACTCTGTCAACAATGCCCCCGGTGCCCACAACCGCAGTGTCGTGGCACGGAAAGCACCAGGCGTATCCCTTTGGTGAGTACTCGCCACCGTAGAAGAAGTCGTTAGTGCCCTCGAACTCGCTGCTCCGTTTGAGGTGATATTGAATGGCATAGCCCATCTGGGAGTTGGCAGGCCTCTGGCGAACAGGCACAAATCGCTGTGACACTGGGTTAACACCACTGGCATCTATGATGAGTTTGGACGTGAGGGTCTCTCGAGTGGAGCAATCGTCAAGCGATACAACACATCTTCCGTTCTTGACATCGACCTTCGTGACGCTCTTGCCCAGCAGCCGCCTGTGTTCTGGAAGACTCGCTAGGAGGGTCTCAGCAAGTGTTTCCCTGCGGATGTTGACACCAGTGGGTTCATCGAACCTGACTGTCACCATGTCTGCATCTCTGAACTTCAGTCTGATTCTGTTGATCTCGTGCTGTCCATCAATTGGACCAATGTCGAATTCCTTCAGCCCTCGTGACGGAATGAACCCGCCGCATGGTTTCGATAGGCCTGGCGTCCTCTCTCTGTCGACTAGGACGAATTGCTGGTGTGCTGAGTGAAGCGTTCGAGCAGCAATCAAGCCTGCGGGCCCTGCACCTATGATTAGGACATCGGTGTCGTGAGTATCCATATCTTGTGCCACAGCATGACAGGTCCTAATATGCTGTGCGCTGTGTTGGTAGATGCTAGGCAGAAGTTAGCGTGTACGAGCAACGTGAGAGCTAGAGCAGGAGTTTACCTTGTGGTGCCAAGAGATGATTCTGACTTGCCCGTACACGCTTGATTCCGTTTTCGTGCTTGGTACACGTTCGACCCGTGGAGTACACGTTAGGAGGAGGACATAGGAGATAGGAGATTGTCTCCCAGTGTGCAGGCCTTCAAGTCCCGGCATCTGAGGAGTGGGAATGAAGTCTGCTACACAGCAAGTGCCACTCTCACTATATGTGGGCGTGTATTATCTTGACAAGAGTACACGATTCCATCAGATTTGAGAGTTCTTGGCCTACAGAAAGGCATTAACAGCAGTGCGAATCTTGGTGTCGGCCTCTAAGGGTCCTTTTCACGAAGGATAGAGCTGACGATCAAGGCTGTCAATGCGATCAAGGATACAATCGATACAGAGTTCTTCATCGCCAATACGGTACAACTGCGTATCCTCATTTTCGCCGAAGACCGGGGCACAAGATGTGCAGACGCCGCTCTCCTGGCCGTATCGGGTCTTGAGATAGTACCTTAGATGACTGATGGCGTTCTCGATGGATTCCTCGGATCTCGTTCCGCGCATAAGCACAACCTTGTCAATCTTGTGGAATATCGAGCTAGAAGGGATATCGGGCTCCTGCGGTTCTCCTTCGGAGACTCGAGGTATGAGGGGGTGTCTGAAACGGCGAAGGGGGCGGGATGGCTTCGCAATCGCCTCTAGAATACAGTCTGCACAAATCCAGCGATTGCCGATGTTGTAGACCTTCTCATAGGCTTGCACCTTCTTGTCAGATACCGACGCGTCGGATTCGGCTGGACTGCTTCGAAGAGATGGAAAGCTCTGTCCTAGAAACAGACGAAGGACCTGATTCGCTTCGTGCTCAGGAATCATCAGAGGGCCGTCCTTCTTCACTCTGCAGATATAGCAGGGGACCTCAGTCTGTCGGTCGGAGCCGTAGTATCTATCCAGGAAGCTCCCCAGCATGTACACCTTGAGGACTTCCTCAGTGGGACCTTCCATACGGATTCATTGGTTGCGTGCCTGAAAAGAGTTGTGAGTGGCCGGGACAGAAGGCTCTCAGTGCTCCGATTGACGTTGCTCAGCTGGGCAGGTTTAACTGCTGGATTCAGTGGCTGTCTCTTATGAGAGAAGGGAGGAAACTCCTGTATTTCCTTGATTCTGAGGAGTACGAGGAAGTTGTTCCGGAATCCGATGAGAAGAAGAGACTGCCCCGTCCCAGCTTTCAGCAGCCAGTCCCCGAGGATGCCCGTCTTGTCAACCTCCTTCCACCCGAAGACCTCTCTATAGGCAGGGCTCCCTTTCTTGACCTTGTCAACAGTAGGAGGAGCCGGAGGAAGTACACTTCGGAGTCTCTGAACATCGAGGAGCTGTCCTTACTCCTGTGGAGCACTCAGGGTGTGAAGCAGGTGCCAAAATCGGGTCGTGGTGTCCTTCGTACCGTCGCTTCCGCTGGTGCTAAGAGCCCCTTGGAGACCTATCTTGTCATCAACAGGGTAGAGGGACTTGATCCAGGTCTCTATCGCTACGTCTCTTTTAGCCACCAATTGATGTTCATCAAGAGCATCGAAGACGCAGAAGAAACATTGGGTAGACTTGCATACGACCAGAAATTCGTGGGAACGGCTCCAGTCATCTTCTGCTGGTCTGCAGTTCCATACCGAACAGAGTGGAGGTACACGATTCTCGCACACAAGTTCATCGCCATAGACCTTGGGATTGTGTGTCAGAACCTCTACATGGCCTGCGAAGCAGTCGATCTCGGAACCGTCGCCATAGGCTACTACGAACAGCACAAGATCGACGCCCTCTTTGAGCTCAATGAGGATGAGGAGTTCATTGTGCTGATAGCTCCGGTTGGCAGATACAGGAAGGAGAAGGCACTCACAGACTTCTTCAAGTATCCGAAGAAGGAAGTAACCCCGGATGATCTGAAGCGACTTGAGGGCAAGTACAAGCGAAACAATCTGGTTGAGTTCTTCGTGAGAAGCGGTTCACTCATGCTGAAGATCGGGGACTTCGAAGAGATGCTGGAGTCCTATAATGAGTCTGAGTTCATTGGCGATATGAGTGCAAGAGCCATGCGCTTTGAATTCACAGATGATGGAAGTCCGGCACGAATTGTCGTGCTGACCGCAGATGATGAAGAGATCGAACTACTGCCTGTATAACGGGACAAGTCCACCAGCGAGATAGACCGACCTCGATTCCACCCCGAGAGCAGAAACTCGAGCCAATATCAAGGCGTTTCCCACATAATCGAAAGGGGGTTGCGGAATTGTCTATAGTTAATCGTCGTACTCTCATTCACTCAATCGTTGACGATTTTTCGACAAGATTATATCAAAAGTCATACGAAATATATTGGCAATCCTCTAATATAACGATTGCCCTTTAGTGGTACATTCGTAAGCCAATAATCGGCATAAACGGCAGATAGCCAACCCGCAATCGACCACACGATCAGGCCACGTCTCAACAGGACAGAGAGCATATTGCTCGCGCACCAAAGGGCCTGTGGGTGATTCTTCCCACCACGGCTCTTCTTCTCATACTCGATTTCCGAAACATAGTGTCCATCAACCCAAAACGAGGGCAAATCACCCTGCTTCTTTGCTCCAAGTGCCACCAATACACACATACTGAGTATGACTTCCGGCATCTCTGTGAGTACCAGTGAGTCTTTGTATTCAGTTTTGGAATACAGGGTTTTCCTGGTATCGTCCCACGATTCCTACAGATCAGTGCAGGGATCATACAGTGTCATGAGGAGTAGTTATCTTTGGTAAGCATGAGTGGCTGCTGAGCTGCCCCTGAACATATATGATGTTCTCATTGAGAGGCAGATAGATGCATTACTCAATAGAAGAATAGTTAAATACGATGAACATTAGACCTTTCGATTTTTCGACGAACAGCCAGAAAACCTTTCGATTTTTCGGTAGTTTCTATGGAATCATGTGATTGGGGTGTGAGCAGAGCCTGCGAAGTGCTTTGGCGTGATTTAGGCTTCAAGGGGTGCTCAGAAATGAGCGAGGAGACCGGGAAGGATTGGATAGAGGAGGGCTTAGAACTGCGGGCCGTGGGATCTGGTGTGTGACGGGCAAGAAGCAATGTAATGAGATAGATCCAGGTTCTCTCCGAACGGCGCTGTAATCATATGGTATGCTCTGGCGCGGAACTTCAATCTTGGCTAAAGGTGCCCTCAGGAGAAAGGGAGAGTCAGAATCAGAGTGAAACAATCACATATCATTTATATCCCTCGAACGGGTATCGACAGCAGCGAAACAGCGCGCTAGTCTGGATTAGCCAAGGTTGGATTGGACTCATGGTCTCCATCTTCATAGTCGAT
>JAEOUG010000143.1 GCA_016839445.1 Candidatus Thorarchaeota archaeon | reverse complement strand
GGTGGACAACTGTCATTCTCTTTCGCTTCGAATCAAAGGAGAACTCAGTGACTTCCTCGTACTGCCCTCGAGTTGCATCGAGAGAAAGACCTGCCTTCTCTGCCGCGACGAGGATGGAGGCCTCTGTGGGGTCTCCCATTATCTTCCAGCTTGCGGTGTCTTCGGGGTTCGGGGAGAGTATGGCAGTCGAGCACAGCTGCCCTGCCTTGAGAAGCATTAGCAGCTCCTTGCAGTTGGCAGGGTCGAAGACATCCTGCATCTTCTGAAGGGCCACGCAGCTCGATGGCTCTGAGGCGGTATGGAACCTGCCCTCCTTGGCGTAGCCGGTACCCTCCACTGTTAGTCTTCGGCTTGCGAGGTAGAAGTACCTAGCTGTTATCTCGTTCTTCGTTATGGTCCCGGTTTTGTCAGAGCAAATCACAGTCGTCGAGCCGAGTGTTTCCACACTGGGAAGGCGGCGGACAATCGCGTTACGTTTGACCATGCGACCGACGCCGAGTGCGAGTGTTACAGTCACCACAGCAGGAAGCCCCTCAGGAATCGCGGCCACCGCCACGGCAATGCCAACGAAGAGTGCCTCATTCCAAGTGTACGCCGCGCTAACAAAGAAGAGCGAAGCCGAAACGATGATGGAGAGAACGAGGACTACGCCTCCTAGCCGCTTTCCCAGATTGTCCAGGTCCAGCTGGAGCGGCGTCAGGTCTTGCTCACTCTCCTGAACGAGCTGGGCGATCTTGCCGAACTCGGTTGTCATGCCTGTCGAAGTCACGACTGCTGTTCCTTTCCCAGCTGTCACAATTGAACCCTGGAAGACGATGTTGACTCGGTCTCCCAATGCGGGGGTGCCCTCGGTTATGGCTGAAGTGCTCTTCTGCACAGCCATAGACTCGCCTGTGAGAGCTGCCTCGTCTGCTGCAAGGCCAACTGCATCTAGGAGTCTGGCATCGGCTGGCACGATATCTCCAGTTTCTAGTCTGATGACGTCTCCAGGCACCAGGTCCCTAGCCTCAATCTCTTGCCATTCTCCTCCACGTTTGACCATGGCTGTAGGAGCGGACAGATCCTTCAGGGCCTCGAGCGCTTTCTCTGAACGATATTCCTGAAGGAAGCCGAATATCGCGTTGAGGATTACTATTGCTGAGATGACTATCGCGTCAATGAAGCCTTCGCCCTCATGACTTCCGTGAAGCACGACGACGATTATTGAGATGATTATCGCAAAGAGAAGGATGACCACCATAGGATTAGCGAACTGCTGGAGGAACATCCTGAGAGGGCCTGCCCTCTCGGCCTCCCTCAGCTCATTCGGCCCATAGGTGTCAAGTCTTCGACTGGCCTCCTGTTCGGCGAGCCCACCCACGGAGGTCTGCAAGTACTCCAATGTTGCCTCAGGAGTCTCTCTGAACCAGTCCGTCTTCTCACTCAACTTATGCCTCTCCGAAGGAGTTGTGTTCTTGCGATTACGGTATTATTGTCTTTGCATGAGGTCACGTGCCTCCCTCTGTCTGGTCTTGGCAGAGGGTCGGGTCACTTTAATTCGAGGGTTCTTTATGATAACGAAACATTCAGTAGTACCATTACCATGGGTGCATGTTGTGAAACCCTTTGGCACGATAACCAGAGACTTCCAATTCGTTACGGGCAATACAAGAAAGACTCTGGAGAAGTTGCTGGAGATCTCCTCGAACTATCCTCAATACGTCAGAGAACTCTGCAGAAGGGCAATGTCAGGATCTGCTACAGATGAACTTGTTCTGCTAGCGATTCAGCACTCATCATACCTCCACTTTGACGATTTGAAGTGGAAGGTGCTTCAAGCGCAAGGTAACAGAGTCTCTGCACGGCCACATCTCTTGGAGATGAAGGCCATTTCTGGGGGCGATTGGGACACGGTCTTTGAAGCGGCAGAACAGGCAATTGACGAGAGCACCTCTGAGTGGGAGTCATTCCTGCTGCTCCTTCATCTGTACAGGATTGCTTCCCTGCACAATCTTGGCAGTCCCCTAGAAGCAAGGACACAGGCACGCATTGAGCAGGCAATGGAAAGCAACCGAGCACTTCGCCAATACTCTCCAAGATTCCACCTTGACTATGCAATAAGATTGAGGTTGGAGGGTGATGTCAGCCTAGCGCTATCGGCCTGCGACAAAGGGTTAGCTCAAGCGCTAGAAGTTGACGATGTGGTCAGTGAGGTGTATCTCCTATGGCAGAAGGCAGAACTCATTGGAGTATACAGCTTCGGCCCATCTTCAACAGACACTGCTAAGGCAATCTTACGCGAGGCCACGGAAAAGAGCCGCTCCATTGATTGCGTAAGGTGTCGCGTGTCCATTCTGAGTCTGATTCAGGTCATGTGTCACATGCGTGGCGAGTACTCAGAAGCATACGACCTGAACCTCGAGAACCTGAAGTCCCTAGAATCAATTGGGGCAACAGGAGGCACCTACATACATAATCTGTCAGTGATGTGCAACGAGATGGGAAACGGACGCGAGGCACTTGAGTGGGCTCAGCAAGCCGTGAATGCCTATGACAAGATGCCTTTGTTCCGTCCAGTGGCGCACTTCGATGTTGCTTGGTCACTGGTCAACCTAGGCAGGCTGAGTGAGGCTGAAGAGCAGATGAAGCTGGGGAGAGAGTACCTTGTCAAGTCAGGGTATGAGTCTGTGCTCGCCATAGAACAGATGGTCAATGGGATCCTTGAGCGAGCTCAGGGCGACTATGAATCTGCCATGGACAGTCTTGAGAGAGCTCTTGATATCAACCTGAAGGAGAACCGTCACAATAGGGCAACATCGTGCATGGTGCGACTTGCAGAAACAGAGGTCATGGCGTTCAATCCAGACCCAGTAAATACACAAGAAGAATCATCAGGTGTCTGGCTCACCAGACTAGAGAAGTATGGCGAGGAGATGGATCTGCCTGGAGTCATTGGCCTTGTGCTCCTCCTGAAGGGGCAGCTGAGGCTCAAACAAGGCCGTCTGAGTGAGGCTCAAGAACTTGAGCATGAAGTCAGGAGAATGGCTGAGTTGCCTGGACTGGCATATCTCAAGGATAGAATCCAGACTTCCCCCGGTCTTCCAGTCTGAAGGCGGGAGTTGACTTCAGAAACGCGTCACGTACTCCTATGGCCTAGACCCTTAGAGAACCACGGAACCCTCTTGAGCTGTAGAACGATGGCGCGCTATTGTGATAGACGAAGACAGTGTTGTAGCGGCGGTCGCAGAAGATAGCCCCGCCGAGTTCTCTGATGTCGGAAGGTGTTTTCACCCAGCTTTGCGTCTTCGTGTCAAACTCCCCAGTCTTCTGCAACTCCCGATACTGCTCTTCCGTCAGGACCTCAATGCCCATGGAAGCTGCCATATCAATAACGTTGCCTGCAGGGTGCACACCTTTCCTCTCTCTCTCGTCCTGTGCCTTGCCATCGTAGCAGACGTTCCTGCGGCCGTCGGGGCTCTCAGGCGAGCAGTCATAGAACACATACTCGCCCGTCTTCTTGTCATAGGAAACAACATCCGGTTCGCCGCCGGTCCTCTCCATCTCATTGATCGACCAAGTCTTCTCAGCATTTGCAGCCAGCTTGGCTTGCACTTTGGCCCAATCAAGACCTGCGTGTCGGTTCATGTTCTTCTTGAAGCGAGCTTCAAGAGAGCTGAGTAGTCCATCACGTTGCTGTGGTGACAACTCCTTCTTTGATGAAGCGCCCGATGTCCTTGGCATAGTCACAGATTCGTTCCTAAGATGATAAAACCATCTATGTGTATTAGACTAGAACACGATTGCCCATGTCGATAGACTCCGGCTGTTCTTCTCCGAGGCAAATCAGCGGCAGACAGAGTAGACATCACGCTAACAACAGCCCGAGAAGGACGCAGTATACTGTGATTATCGCCAAGTGGAGCAGCCCTATCGGAAGCACCGTCTTGTTGAACTCCGCCCAGCTGATAGGTTTGAGGTTCTTCTCTGAAACTGAAACCGCAACCATGTTCGGTGCGTCCCCAAAGGGAATTACATACCCACCTGCGTCAGCTCCTGCCACAAGCGAGATGGGGATCATTGGATTGGTCCCAGCAAGGTCTTGAGCGGCAGGGGCCAGAAGGATGCCTACTGCCTTCGCGTCCAGGGGCGACATGAGGCCCCCTGGCACAAGAACCATCAGCACGATGGCCATTAGGTCATTCACTCCAGAGAGCCACTCCAGACCTACAGCTAGACTGTCGATGAACCCAGTGACTGCCAGTCCATTGACAAGGCCCATCATGCCTATCAAGAAGAAGACCGTGTCCCAGGAGACACGCCTGAAGAGGTCTCGGGCTCTGTCACGCGAGGGAATAAGCAGTCCGCCAGCCACAACCAGAGCCACCATGGCGGCGTGCTCCGGCATGGCCACGAGTCCGAGAATGAGCGCAGTCATTCCTGCGATTGAATAGGCTAGCTCCCTCTTGGACCTAATCGTGATGCTAGGGTCTATGTCAAAGAGATCTGTCATATCCCTGACCTTCGACTCGTCGAAGACGTCTGGATACCTCCGGAGCATGTAGAAGACGGTGACGAAGAAGAGAATGAGGGAGAGAGGAAGAAGGGTGAGAAACATGAGCGCCACGTTGATGTTGGCCAGATAGACTATCACCAGATTCGTTATTGAGCCAATGGGAGTGGCGAAAGAGGCTAGGCCTGCTACTACGGCTTCTGTCATTAGATACGGTCTGAAGTCTACGTCGATGGCTTTGCACACCTCGACGGTGAAGATGCTAACGATGAGCATTGTGGGCAGGGGGTCAAACAAGAGGGACATAAGGAAGACCAGAATCATGAAGCGCCAGAATACCCTCTTCGGCTGTCCTGCACTCTGAAGGGCCAGCATGAGCCCTGCGTACTGGAAGAGACCAGAGGATGCAACCACTGAGACTATGATCATCATTGCTGCTACGAAGAGGATTATGTCCCAGCCAATCCCCTCGGCATATGTGACGAATGGGACGCCCTCTAGGAAGTAGACCACCAGGGCTGAAACCCCGAAGGCTGCTAGTGCAGTTGCCGTATCGTTGGCCCGTTCGCTCATGATAGCGATGAGGGCCACGACGAACACTGCAAGGACGATGACAGATGCAACGAATCCCATGTACTTCGACGTATCAATGTGGGCTCACCGTCATTTTAACATGCTCATCAGACAAGGTTGTCCTCATCGGGTTCCGAGTGTCATGGGCTTTCGTCTGAGGACAGGAATGGACCGGTCGGGCCGCATAAGGAATGCCTTCAGTGAGCTTGGCTTCGAACTACTAATCGAAGGCTGTCCAATTCTCGGTTTAGTGATGAGTGGCTAACTGACAAACGCAATCCTATGGATTACGGAGAACCGCGGTCGTCCGTGGAGTGAGATTGAGCCAGGTGCCATCCTCACAAGCACTACGAGGAATTCAGATCTGGAGATGTTCTAGGTCCCCAAGGCTTCGGGAGGTTCAGGGATCTGAATCTTCACACGATGTTCTGCCAGCAGGAGTTCCGCTCCAGGGAGGTCCATGGCGTAGGCCAGGAGCTCTGTGAAGTAGAACACCGCCATCTTGAAGTCAGTACCGAAGCTCTTGTTCGCTATGCGTTGGCCAGACTCGAAGGTAATGAAGCATGTGGGGCAGAATACGACGATGGCGTCGGGCTCTACCATTGCCATGCTGGTCATCTTCTCTCTGAGAATCGCGTAAGAGGTCGTCGTATCTGCGTTTCGCACGCCCGCACCGCAGCACATGATCTTGTCCATGTACTCGAGGGACTCCATACCAATGGCCTCGCAGAGTGCATCTAGCTTCTTGGGATCTTCTGCGCAATCGACTCCCAGTATTCGCTCGGGTCTCAGAAGGTGGCACCCGGTATGCGTGACAACTCTGAGGGGAACGGGTCTAGTCACCTTGGAGGATATTGTCTCCAGGCCGACTGTGTCGTTCAGGAACTGAATCACGTGTAGAATCTCCGAGGTCCCTTTGTACTCCAGTCCAAGCTGTTTCAGGATCTCGTTGACCCTCTCCCTGCGTTCCTGGTTCGAGTCGAGTTGGTGCTTTGCCAATGCCAGCGACTCATGGCAACCTGCACACGCTGTGAGGATTGGTAGTCCCACGTCTTCAGCTAGGGCGATGTTTCTGGCGGCAAGCGCAAGCCACGTATCATCACAGAATGAGCGCATTGCGTTCGGCTCAGGGCAGCACGCAAAGGGCAGGTCCACTAACTCCACGTCAAACTCAGGCATGGTCACTCGTAACGATTTCTCAACAAACTGAAGGCGGTTGGCAATCGTACATCCCGGGAAGAACGCGTACTTCATGGCTCCGTTTCCTCCTCCTTCCTGCTCGCTTGGAGCACCTCTGATGCCCCTGTCAGTTCGAAGATCTTCCCAATCTGTTGGAGGTCGGGTCTTGGCAGCTCTGGCAGTGCGAGAGCGCTGCGCACCTTCCCTACTCTGCCGAGGTCAGATATCACACATCCGGTGCCCAGGATTGACGTGACGGCGTTGACGAGGTCCTGGGGTGCTTTGCCCTCTCTGGCAGAGATGTTCTTCGTGACCATGAGTATCTCCGCCAGAGCGACTCCCATCGAACACCGCTCGTCGCACATGAGGCAATATGCACACAACCACTCGGTTCCCTCAGCTGGCACTACTCCACGGTTGAGAATGGAATCGATATACAGTCGGGGGTTCATCATTGGGGCGACGCGGTACACCGGGCATGAGGCTGCGCAGATTCCGCACTGAAAGCATGGTCGCGCACTGAGGAGAACCTCCGCCTCTCTTCTCTGCCTTTCCTCCTCCACTATTTCACGACGCCTCCTTCCTATGCTTGCTTCTGGTGGACCTCTCAGAGGGCTTCTTGGCGGGCCGCCCCGAGGCTGCCTTCTTCTTGGATGAGGGCCCCGGGCGATCTCTTCCAGTTTCCTGGCTTGGTGTATTCGGGGGCGGTATGGCCTTCACTCCGGAATTCACGACGCTGGCCAGCTCGGTCATGATGATCTGCCACTTCTTGCCTTCCCCTGCTGACACCCATTCTACTCTGAAGCGATTGTCGTCAATGTTGTTTCGCTTCATCCATGTCCGGATTCTGGGCTCTCGTTTTGCCATCCAGTGGTTGCCACTCTGGAAATGGCAGTCTGCCGGGAGATGGCAGCCGGAGTAGAGTACGGCCCCCGCTCCCAGCTCAAAGGCCTTCTGGGCGAACTTCGTCGAGAATCGGCCGGAACACATCGCCCTGATAACACGTGCGTTTGAGGGGTATTGCATCCGCGAAATCCCTGCAAGGTCGGACCCCCGGTATGAGCAGAACGCGCATGCGAACGCAATGACCTTTTCCTCGGGCTTATCGCTAAGAGCTGTTTCGATCTGAGCCTCTATCTGTTCGTTGGTGAAATTCGGCATGTAGATGGCGTCCTGCGGGCAGTCTCCGGCGCAGGTTCCACATGCCTGGCAGAGCGCACCGTTGACAGTGAACTTACCAGTTCCATCTTTCACAATTGCGCCGTACGGACAGCGAGTTTCGCAGGTGCCACATCTGGTACACTTGTCCTGCATTATCCGAGCTGCAAGGGCCTCAATCGGGTAGTGCCCCCTCTGGAGGATGATCCCTGCTCTTCCAGCGGCCGCACTCGCCTGTATCACGGAGTCCCGGATGTCCTTCGGGCTCTCCGCTCCCCCGCAGATGAAGACGCCCGCGGAGCTTGTGTCGACAGGTCGGAGCTTCGGATGGGACTCGATGTAGAAGGAGTCGCTTGTGCACGAGACTGGGAGCGGGAAGTTGCCAGCAGATCCTTCAGCACCCAGGGAGAGAATCGCCATGTCGCATTCCGGCATAAGCATCTTGTTGTGTGTCGTGTCCTCGACGCTGAGGCGCAGGTTCTTGGTTGCAGGGTACTGCTGTATCTCGCCCACCCTGCCTCGAATGAATCTGACTCCATCCTCCCTTGCCTTGAGGTATTGATCTTCGAAGTACTTGCCGTGCATTCTGAGGTCCTGATAGTAGATGGTGACCTCGGTGTCAGGATAGTGCTCCTTGATGAGAAGGGCGCACTTCACTGATTCTGCACAGCAGAAGGTCGAGCATGCCATCCGTGTATCTTTGCTACGAGAACCCACACACTGGATGATCGCCACGGACTTGGGTTGCGTGAGATCTGACGGTCTGACGAGGTGCCCCTCTGTGGGCCCTGCCGCGTTAATAAGACGCTCGAACTCCAACGTCGTTATGACATTAGGGTATCTGCCCCACCCAAGGCGAGGTATCTTGCTTGGGTCTGAGGGGCTGAAACCGGTCGCAAGAATGATGACCCCCACATCGAACTCGATCTGTCTACTCCTGTCGGATGGAATGACGGCTTCCTGTTCGCATCGGTCAAGGCATTTCCCGCACCGAATGATGTCCATGCCCAGGCACGCGTCTGGATCGATGAAATAGGCAGACGGTACAGCCTGCGGGAAGGGTATCTGAATGGCCTTTTGCCAGGTCAGGTTCTGGTCTGTTCTCTTTGGAATATCAACTGGGCAGACCTCTGCACACTCTCCGCAGGCAGTGCACTTGCTGAGGTCTATGAAGCGGGGCTTCTGCTTGACCTGAACATGGAAGTTGCCCACGTACCCGGAGATGCTCTCGACTTCGGCCATGGTGATGAGCTTGATATTGGGGTGTTTTGCGACATCCACCATCTTCGGTCCAAGGATGCAGATGGAACAGTCGTTCTGGGGGAAGACCTTGTCCAGTATCGCCATGATACCCCCTATCGTTGGCTCCTTCTCGATCAGGTACACCTTGAAGCCCGCATCTGCCAAGTCGAGAGAGGCCTGCATACCTGCAACACCTGCTCCGACCACAAGAGCCGCCTGAGTCACCTGCACCTCCTGTTCTCGCTGCGGCTCAAGTGTAGAGGCCGCGTTCACTGCCATGGCGACAAGATCCTTGGCCTTCTCGGTTGCCAGCTCCGGTTCGTTAGCGTGAACCCAAGAGACATGCTCTCGGATGTTCGCCATGATGCATAGGTACGGGTTGAGTCCTGCGGCCCTGAGAGTCTTCCTGAAGGTGTCTTCATGCATTGTCGGGCTACATGATGCCACAACGACGCGGTTCAAGCCGTGTTCCTTGATTGCTGTCTGTATCTCACGCTGTCCAGGATCCGCACATGTGTATCTGTTGACTTGAACGAATACAACGTTCGGCAGAGTCCTGGCATACTCAGCCAAGGCTTCAACATCGACGACTCCGCCTATGTTCTTACCACACTTACACGGAAAGACACCTATCCGAACGTCTCCCTCTGTGATTGCTTCCCTCTCGGGCCCTGTGCTACTCTCATCAGAGTGAGTGGTTGTCATGTATTCTCCTTCAATATCTACTCCTAACGGTCATAAAGTATCGACAAGCATGTAATAAACTCTAAGTCCAATGGAGGTTAGCCATCCTAGTAGAGCGGCGGAGTCAGCGCTCTCGACGCTTTCATCTTGGCCTTAGGGAGGGGCTGTATAAGGATCCTTGCTTCTTCTCATGATTTCCGAGCTTCAGAGATTAATACGGAACCTCATCGCCCTGTGATTGTTGGGTCCTGCTCGAGTTAGTTTCGACTACCTCTCCCGGTTACGTGTGTTCGATGAAATACACTCCTCCATGCGAGAAGATACTAGCAGAAGCACCATCACACGCGTACCCGAAACACAGCAGATACCCAAAGAGTTAGTAACATGCGCGCGAGCAGCGCGATGTCCGAGGGAAGAGCAGATGGCGGACTTCAAACTAGAGGCACCCTTCGAACCCACAGGTGACCAGCCACAGGCAGTAGACAAGATAGTGGAGGGTCTCAACAGTGGGTTGGACCATCAGACCCTTCTCGGCGTGACGGGATCGGGCAAGACTTTCACTATGGCCAATGTCATCGAGGCCTATCAGAAACCCGCGCTTGTCATCTCTCACAACAAGACCCTGGCCGCTCAGCTCGCCTCTGAGTACAAGCAGTTCTTCCCTGAGAGCTCAGTAGAGTACTATGTTTCATACTACGACTACTATCAACCAGAGGCCTATGTTCCGAGTAAGGACATGTACATTGAGAAGGAGGCCGACATCAACGCAGAGATTGAGAGGCTCAGACACTCCGCCACTGGCGCCCTACGGTCTCGAAAGGATGTCATTGTGGTCGCGTCAGTGTCCTGCATCTACGGTGTCGGAGACCCTTCAGAGTACGACCACTTCCGGATGTACCTTGAGAAGAACAGCAGAGTTGACCGTCGTCAACTCCTCGAGCGGCTTGTTTCCATGCAGTACGAACGAAATGACATGGAGGTCAAGCCAGGCGTCTTCAGAGTCCGCGGTGATGTCGTTGAGGTATACCCTGCAGCGGCACAGAACAGTGTGCGCATCGAGCTGAACGGAGATGTTGTCGATAGGATCTCGGTGATTCACGGAGTGACATCGAGGCGTCTATACGATATGGACTGGTTCGAGCTCTATCCCGCAAGACATCACATTGCACGCGAGGAGAACATCCTCAGAGCGCTCCCACTCATCGAACAGGAGATGGAGGAGCGTGTTGAGTGGTTCAAGCAGCAGGACAAACCCGTCGAGGCTGATCGCCTCAGACGAAGGACGCTCTATGACATGGAGATGCTCCGCGCTACTGGTACATGTCAGGGAGTCGAGAACTACTCCCGCCTCATAGAAGGGCGCGATGAGGGCGAGAAGCCCTACACCCTCCTTGACTACTTCCCGAAGGACTTCCTCATGATCATCGATGAGTCCCACATGACCATCCCACAGGTGAGAGGTATGTTCCACGGAGACCTGTCACGAAAGCAGAACCTGGTGGACTTCGGATTCAGGTTACCCTCGGCGTTCGACAACAGGCCTCTGAAGTTCAACGAGTTCGAGATGTACATGCGCCACGTTGTCTACACCAGTGCAACGCCAGGGCCCTACGAGCGCAAAAAGAGCAAGCAGATTGTGGAGCAGCTCCTCAGACCAACAGGACTTCTCGATCCAGAAGTCACAGTCATGCCCGTGGTTGGTCAGGTAGACCACCTCCTTGGAGAGATTCACAAGACAACAGGGCAGGGAGACCGTGTACTAGTCACGACGCTTACGAAGAAGACAGCTGAGATGCTCTCGGAGTACCTTGTAGAGGCAGGAATCAAAGCAAGGTATCTTCACTCCGACATTGGCACTGTTGAGAGGATTGAGATCATTCGGCAGCTAAGGCAAGGGAAGTTTGACGTTCTGGTAGGAATCAACCTGCTCCGTGAAGGTCTGGACCTCCCAGAGGTTGGCCTCGTGGCGATTCTCGACGCGGACAAGGAGGGATTCCTGCGAACAGACTGGGCACTCATTCAGACTATGGGTAGGGCATCGAGAAACGCGAACGGTCGCGTCATCCTATACGGTGACCACACGTCGGCTGCAATGAAGAGTGCCATAGACGAGACGAATCGCCGCAGGAAGTATCAGAAGAAGTACAACGAGGAGCAGGGCATCACGCCTCGGACCATCAAGAAAGACATCCGCGACATCGCAGAGGGTATCATGCGTGAGGAAGTCAGCGTTCAGACGAAGCTACCTGACTTCGATCCATTTGAGGTCGACGAACTCACAGACTACATCGTTGACATGGAGGAGCAGATGAAGGAGGCCGCGCGGAACCTTGAGTTCGAGCGCGCCGCGAAGCTCAGGGATGAGATAGCCAGGCTCCGGAAGAGGATTGAGGGAATGCAGCAGTGAAGTCAGCCACGAAGAAACGAACCACAGAGGTTGACGAGAGTGACTATGAGGGCTCTCGTTCCATAGTGGTCGTTGGGGCTGCAGAACACAATCTTCGTCACATCAACGTGGAGATTCCCAAGAACAGCATGACAGTGGTCACGGGGGTCTCAGGCAGCGGCAAGTCTAGCTTGGTCTTCGACACTATCTTCGCTGAGGGTCAACGTCGTTTCGTTGAGTCCCTCTCTCCCTACGCTCGTCAGTTCCTGGGGATGCTTGAGAAGCCGAAAGTCGACTATATGTCAGGTCTCTCGCCCTCAATCTCCATTGACCAGAAGAGCGTCGGCAGGAATCCGCGCAGCACAGTCGGTACGATTACTGAGATCTACGACTACCTCCGACTTCTGTTCGCCCGTGTAGGAACACCACACTGCCCCAGTTGTGGCAAGAAGATCGAGCCACAGACATCACAGCAGATAGTTGACCGTGTCCTCGAGATGAAAGAGGGCACTTCCATTCAAATCCTTGCTCCAATAGTCAGGGGACGAAAGGGTGAGTATCGAAAGGAGTTCAGAGACCTTCTCAAGAGGGGCTTTGTCAGAGCCCGTGTGGATGGCGAGGTCATTGACATAGAAGATGGCCTGTCACTCGACCGCTACTTCGAGCACACCATCGAGGTCATCGTGGACCGGCTCTCGGTCAAGGACTCAGAGAGAGGAAGGATATCAGAGGCTGTGGAGACATCTCTGAACATGGCCGAGGGCGTAGTGACTATCGTGACACCTGAAGGCGATATCACGCTCTCAGAGCAGTTTGCTTGCGTCGACTGCGGCATCAGCCTGCCTGAGATGGAGCCCCGCATATTCTCCTGGAACACTCCCCAGGGTGCCTGCCCCAAGTGCACGGGCATAGGTGTCATCAGGGAGTTTGATACTGACCTCTTCATCAAGGATCCGAATCTCTCCCTTAACGAAGGTGCCATGATTCCGGACCAGTGGGTCCTCAAACGGAAGATGATGAAGCAGGTGGCGAAGAATCACGGCTTCACACTCGACACTCCATGGAAGGACCTGACCGATGCACAGAAGCATGTTATCTTCCATGGCACCAAGGAGACCTACGAATCGAAGTGGACCGGAGACAACCCCGACTTCGAGGTGCAGTGGGAGGGAACCTTCAATCGGACCTTCGAGGGCTTTCTGACCCGGCAGAAGCGCATGTATAGGACGACAAAGTCTGAGTGGCGCCGCCGCGAGATTGAGAAGATGATGTCCGAGCAGCCCTGCCCAGTGTGCAGGGGCAACCGGATTCGCCCTGAGTCACAAGCTGTGAAGATTGCTGGGAAGTCAATCTCGGAGGTCTCCACCATGTCCGTGAAACAGCTGCAGGAGTTCGTGGACAGTGTGAAGATACCCGCCAGGATGAAACCTGTGTCCGAGCCAATCCTCAATGAGATTCGCGGACGCATTGGGTTCCTGAGGGACGTCGGGCTGGACTACCTGACTCTGGACAGGAACGCACCATCCTTGGCTGGCGGAGAGGCTCAGCGTATTCGTCTGGCAAGCCAGATCGGGTCGAACCTCGTTGGAGTCACCTATGTGTGCGATGAGCCGAGTATCGGGCTCCATGCGCGAGACAACCAGCGCCTTCTGAGGTCCCTGAGGAACCTCAGGGACGTCGGCAACACCGTCCTTGTCGTTGAGCACGATGAGGAGACCATTCGCAGTGCCGACTATGTCATCGACTTGGGTCCGGGCGCAGGTGCTGAAGGTGGAGAGGTCGTTGTCGCTGGCCAGCTTGCCGACATTCTGAAAGCGAAGAACTCGGTCACTGGCAGGTTCCTACGAGGCGATGAGAAGATTCTCGTGCCGAGCGAACGCCGCAAACCTAATGGTCGCTACATAGAAGTCAAGGGCTGCAAGCATAACAACCTCAAGTCAATCGACGTGAAGATTCCTCTGGGCCTCTTCGTGTCTGTCACGGGAGTCTCAGGTAGCGGTAAGTCAAGTCTGATCGTTGAAACCCTCCAGCGCGAACTTGCCCGTCGGTTCCACAGAGCTGAAGACAAGCCCGGCGCACATGATGAGATAGTTGGAGTCGAGCAACTCGACAAGGTGATCGTCATTGACCAGAGCCCCATAGGCCGTACTCCACGCAGCAATCCAGCCACATATGTAGGTCTCTGGACCCCACTGAGAGAGCTCTATGCCAGTCTTCCCGAGTCGAAGATCAGAGGATACCAGCCGGGGCGTTTCAGCTTCAATGTGAAGGCGGGTCGATGTGAGGTCTGCAAGGGGGCTGGTGTCGAGACCATTGAGATGCAGTTTCTGCCTCCTGTCGAAGTGACATGTAGTGAGTGCAAGGGCCGGCGATACAACCGAGAGACCCTGCAGGTGCGCTTCCGCGGTAAGAACATCGCGGACGTGCTCGACATGCGTATAGACGAGGCTATCAAGTTCTTCGAGGGAATCCCGTCAGTCTACAGGAAGCTGGAAACCCTCTGTGCCGTAGGAATGGGTTATGTGAAACTCGGGCAGCCTGCAACAACCTTGAGCGGCGGAGAAGCGCAACGCATCAAGTTGAGCAAGTATCTCTCGAGGCCCGCGACAGGGCAGACGATGATTCTGCTAGACGAGCCTACAACAGGCCTCCACTTCGCTGACATCAAGAAGCTTCTCGAGGTCTTGCATCGACTAGTCGATCTCGGGAACACAGTCTTGGTCATTGAACATCAGCTGGATGTAGTGAAGACCGCGGATTGGGTTATCGATCTCGGCCCTGAGGGCGGCGATGAAGGTGGGTATCTTGTCGCAGAGGGACCGCCCGAGGAGATAGTCAAGGCTAAGGATTCATTCACGGGGCACTATCTCAAGGAGCTCCTCTCAGATGACCCTGAGGCAGTCAAGATAGCATCATCAAAAACGAAGGGGGAGGCTAGCGGAAAGTGACGGGCTACATCAAAGTCAAGAAGGCCGAGGAACACAACCTCAAGGGCATTGACGTCGATATCCCTCGAGACCGTCTTGTTGTTGTGACCGGGCCCAGCGGGTCTGGGAAGAGCACCTTGGTCTTCGACACTATCTTCGCGGAGGGGCAGCGGCGTTATGTTGAGTCACTCTCATCCTACGCGCGACGATTCCTCGGCAGACTGGACAAGCCGAAGGTTGAGAAGATCACAGGACTCCCACCTGCCATCTCCATTGAGCAGAAAGGGAGGACGAGAAATCCTCGAAGCACAGTCGGCACAAGCACGGAGATCCATGATTACCTGAGGCTACTCTACGCGAACACTGGGACAGCTCACTGTCTTCAATGCAAACGACCCATGGAGCAGCTTACCGCAGAGTCCGCAGCCCGACTTCTCTTGGATGAGAACGGCGGCCAGTGGATACATGTCCTGGCGCCTGTGGTCCGCGGCGAGACTGGCAATCACAAGGAGACCCTTGATAGTCTCATCAAGAATGGTTTCATCCGTGCTCGCGTTGATGGCGAGACTCTGGACATCGAGGAACTCGATCTCGATGCCAGGAAGAAACACGACGTCGAGGTTGTTGTTGACAGGCTTGAGCTGAGTCAGAAGGCTCGTGAACG
>JAEOUG010000142.1 GCA_016839445.1 Candidatus Thorarchaeota archaeon | reverse complement strand
TAGAGCTTGCCATGGAACTCGAGAAGCCGATTGTCATTCACTCGAGGAAGTCGGAGCAGGAGGCATGTTCAATCCTTGAGAGCACCTACAGCGGTGATGTCCTGATGCATTGCTTCGACGGTCCGAACGATGTTGCCCAGGTCGTTGCCGACAATGGTTGGTACATCACCCTGCCAGCCAACTTCGGCAAGTACCGGAATCGAGTTGAGGCCGCCAAGGTTGTGCCGCTCTCTCAGATAATGCTCGAAAGCGATGGCCCGTACTTGTCACCTACCCCAGAAAGGAATGAACCAGCCAACATCCTCTACGGGGCGGAAACGTTGGGTGAGATTCTGAACATCCCGATAGATGATGTTGCTCAGGCTACGACAGAAAACGCGATCAGATTCTACCGCTTGTGACCGATACTGCCAAATGCCTACTCCCGATATACAGAGTATGTACAAGCGCCGTTTCGTGAACCTTGAGAGCCAATCCCTGAAATCCCCGGTTGCAGTAGTAGGTCTCCCTGGCATCGCCAATGTGGGCAAGGTGGCTGTCGAAACACTGGTTCATGTACTTGAGGCGGAACATGTGATGGACTTCTTCAGCAGTGACTTCCCACCACGCGTCATTGTGCAGCAGGGCATAGCCAGAGTGCCCAAGTCCACAATCCATCTCTATAGAGCGGCGCCAGACGAGCCTCATGATGTTCTCACTCTCACCGCCGACTTCCAGCCATCGTCCGGAAGTGGAGTCTTCGAGTACGCGGACTTCGTTGCAGGAGAGCTATCCGCTCTTGATGTCAAGGAAGTCTATGCCCTGGCCGCCTATGAACAAGGCTACAGTGAATACTTCGAATCATACCCGTCGCCTCCTCGGATGTACGTTTCTGCAAGCTCAGAGCGGCTTCTCGCCAAGATCTCCTCCATTCAGGGCTCAGTAACCACCGAGGAGGGAATGGTTGTAGGTGCAAACGGTATCGTTCCTGCATGGGCTTCATCCATGTATGACATCGAGAGTGCCTGTCTACTGGGTGAAACCTTGGGAATCATAAAGGTGGATTACAGGGCTGCCAAGGCTCTCCTTGAGAACATATCCTCCCTGATAGGTCTCAAGGCGCACTTCGATGTAATCGATACTGAGATCTCGAAAGTCATAGAATTCATCGAGTGGGCACGCAAGGAAGTGACCAGTAGAGACGACTCGGGCGAGGGAACGCACCCGCCTGACTCGTACATCGGCTGACCTACTCGACTAGGTCCGGGTGCAGGATATCAGTAATCCACGCCTGGCTATCGAGATTGATGTAGAAGTAGTGGTCCTCGTGTTTGACCTTCACTTGGTATGGAAACCTCTTAGCTTTGTCTAGGACATTGGGTGGCACCCTGAGTACAGTACGTTTCTCACAGATTGGGCACTTGGCGAACCTTTCGAATGTAGTCAATCTCGATCACCCTTCAAACAGAACGCTATTTCACCCTTGAACTCTCACTTAGAATGAGAGTGACACCGTTGGGGGCTGGGTTCTGAAGCGCCCTTGTGAACTTCTCTGTTATCTCCTGCGGTGAAGAAGAGGCAACGCTCTCTGAGTCAGTCCCAACTATTCTCAGGTTCTCGTATACTCCACTCTCTGCAAGGAATCTGTAGGTTGAGTCTCCGTCTTTGATCTTGAGGATGAGAAAACGATCGAAGTCCTTGAACTCATCCTTCGGTCCTCTCAGCTTTCCAGGTATCTTCTTTACCCGCTCTGAATCCATCACATCGCTGAGTAGGTATGCTCTGATAATCTGGTTGCCCACCTTCCTACGGATGTCTATGAATTCCTCTACGCTGTCGTCGCCATTTACGAGTTTCCAGGTCGGGCTCTTACTCATCAGCACCACGAGTTATTCCTGCGATATGCAATATAGAGCTTATCTAGCTGTATCGCCACTGAGCAAAGGCGCAGAATAGCTTTATTTGGCAGCATGCCCCTCCATGGGAGTTAGAGGTTCAGGACGGAGTACAACTATGTTTCAGACTGTCGACATGGTAATTCGTGAAGTCCACGCAGGGCTCTGGTTCCTTGTTGTTGGCTACTACTTCTTCATATTCATATTCTTGCTCAGAAGATGGACCAAGACAGGCAACCCGTTCCAGTTGGCAATGGCTCTGTTCTTCCTGCTCCTATCTGTTGGCAGGTGCTTCTATTTCATCGGCGACTTCTACGCAGATGCAGACAGTCTGATCGGATTCACCCCGCCCTACAATATCCCCTTCCTAGGTGAGTCTCCCTTCTGGCTGATGGCCGGTGCGTTCTTCCAGTGGATGGCCCTAGCGGTCCTTTCTGCGACAGCAGCCTTCATGATCTTCGGTAAGAAGTGGGCCCAGATTGGATTCGCAGTTCCAGCAGTCTTGATTGGAATCGGGCTTGGTTTCGTACCCATGGAGGATGCGTTCAGGCAGTTGCTGACGGCAAGTTTCGGAGCCGCCTATGCTCTATTCATTCCGTGCCTCTTCTGGTATCTTGCATGGCAATCGGGAGGCATCCTTCGAAGGTCCAATCTCCTATTGGGATTCGGATTCTTCATTCTGTTCGCTGGTAGAGCTGTACATGCGGCGCGTTACCTCCTTAGGGACTATGTCTTTGGCTCTGTGACGATACCCGGTGTCGTGGCCCCCGGTCTCATAGTAATCGGACTGATCTTGATAGCTACAGGAAATGAATGGGGTCAATCGACCTAGGCAGCGCTGAAGAACTTGCTCCGCGGCGTCTGTGCAGAGGAATCAAGAAGGCTCTTCCCAGACTAGAATCTTCATGTCCTCAAGAGTGTGTATTGATTTCTGCACGTCTTTCTCGTGTTTACCGAGTTGGTCTGCGATGTCTCTGACAGTCAGTCGGCCCTTGCACATCTGTGCAACCTCGTAGACCTCTTGACTCATCTGGCCCAGGCGAACAGACATCGGAGACACCTTGCCCTTGAGAATCGGGACGACAATCTTTGTTTCAGATGCATGCCCATGCTTTGTGATCTCATCTAGGATTGAATAGAACTTCTCGAAGGGTTCGAGGTTTCCATCCCATGTCATGAGCATGTTCCCGTAATCATCGAGAAAGGCGTTGTTGACATCGCTAAGGATAGCCATGGCCGCATTGCCATCGTCGACCTTGTCGACAGTGGCGGCAACGATTACATTCTCTTTCAGTGACAGACAGATGTCAAATGCTCCAAAGTCTATGACATGCACACGGTTTCCATCGCTGAGTTCTCTGCCGAACTGGATAAGAGCGGTCAGGAATCCACTGATGAGGTTGGGATCCATGTCTGCCTCTCCGTACTTCCTGTCTAACACACAGAGGCCACTATCCGCGACAAGAATATAGACCGCTTGAATCAATCTGCACATCTCCCTGTCAATGAACCTGAATCGAGTACATCGCTTGTCTTTATAGAACTTCGTACGGCCTCCTAGGTGATTGGTGAGCTTTATCAGCAGTCTATCAGCAGGATGGGAGCAAGGTCTAGCCATGGATACCGCCAAGGATTGCCGGATTCTCGTCCTTGAGGACGCGATTCGAAGGCTCAACGAGATCGTCGGGAATAGGAAGCTCAAGATGCACGTAGACTACTCGCGTCTCACAGATGCTCTGAAGACTGCAGGCAGTCTCATCTACGAGGTGAAATACTCCTACATACCACCAACGCAAGTTGCAGCTCTGGAGGCCACATCGAAGATTGTGGAGCAGGTTGGCGCATACAAGACCACTCTAGAGACCGCATTGAAGACCACTGGCTACAAGCCATCGACTGTGAAAGACTCACTGACGCTTGCAGAGGCCTCCTATGCTTTCAGAATTGGAGAGGGCTTCCAGAGGCGAATGACAAGTGGAGAAGACCCCGGGATGGCTGTTGACATATTGGCAGTTGAACTCAGTCAGATACAGACAGTCAAGGACTCCAGGAATCTCTTCGAGTGCAGATGCACGGATGGTACAAGAATCTGGCACATTGTAACGAACATCAGCGGTCTCTCACCCGGAATGAAGCTCGCCTGCGCTGTTCTTCCGCCAGTTGAGATGATGGGTCATGTGAGCGAGGCGATGTTCCTCGGGGGGACCCCGCTGCCAGAAGACACTCCTCTGGGTCTAATGGAATCCCCACCAGAATCGGCACTTAACCAAGCTCATGCACAGGTTCTAGAAATCGTCAAGAGGATGATGTAGATGGAACTTCGAGAACTTCAGGCCAAGTTGAGAGCATTTGAGCAAGAGCGTGGATGGGACCAGTTCCCCGCCTCCCTTGTCTTCGCGCATCTGATTGAGGAACTGGGCGAGATCTCCCGTCATATCACAGTGTCTGAAGGATACAAGGTGATTGGTCTTGGTCATGAGGCACCGGAGAAGTCTCAGTTGTCACGTGAGTTCGCACAAGTCTTCGCGCTCTTTGCACAAATCGCCAATCACTTCGGAGTTGATATCGAATCATCAGTTATTGCAGAGCTTGACATAATGGAAGAGCGCTTCGATAAGGACAAGTGGTCTGAACACATGAATGAACGAGAGTCCTAGGCCATCTTCCTGCTTGCTTCAAGCGCCTTCTTAGCCATGTCCTCAAGATCTTTGGTGGCGGCTAGTAGACCCAACGCCCTGTTCCTTATCTGGGTGATGTTCTTCTCCTTGGCCCATTGTGCTAGCCCTGCAACAAGTGGTCCAAGAGCAGTTCTGGCGGCCTCCACTGTTCCAACGGCCTTGCCCAGCAGCTCCACGCTCTGTTTCTTCTCCTTCCCCGCCTCTGCAACCCTGAGCCAGACGAGGGCATGAATCATGTAGAGAGCATCCAGCATGAGTGTCGGAGACTTCGGGTTGTCTGCCACCTTCTTCAATAGTCCTTCCTGACGATCCTCGAAAACGTCTTTGAAGTAACTGAAGGCCTTCTTGTCGTTCCCTTTGTCGAGCTCAATGATTCCCTTCTGAAGTTTCTCGCCACTTTCTGACATCGCATAGCCACCCTTGAGGATTACCTGACAAGACAGTTCTGTGGGATTTGGTCTGTGGTCTTGTCTATTATGAGTTTCTACGTCGTGCCCTTAAGTGCGTGTATTTCCCTGAGATGAACTTCACTCACAAGACTATTATCCTCGTTTAGCCGGAATTCGATTCGTCACGGAGAACAGGTGGGTAAGCAATGGTCAAGTCTACTTTCACCTTTCAGGAACTGAAGAGAACTAATCACAGAGAGATTAAGGAGCTGCAGGACCAGAAGTTCCGAGCCTTTATTCGGTACCAGGTCTGGCCTAATCATCAGTACTACAGAAGGTTGTTCAAAGACAACAACATAGATCCCTTCAACATCACCTGTGTTGAAGACTGGGCGAAGTACAACATACCGCTTGTGAAGAAGGTAGACTACAAGGAGAACATACCGAAGTTTGTGATCAATCCGAGTGAGGTTGATGGCAAACCTCGCGAACCTGCACAAGTTGTCGGGAACCTACTGAAGTATTCCAAAGAAACTGGTCACAATGAAATGGCCAAGTTCGTAAGGAACAATGGAGCCAAGGTCAAGCTCAAGATTGGTGCAAAAGCGGCCATGGGTCGATTGCAGTCGAAGATGACAGAGCAGTTTGCTCCATTGCAGTTCTGGTTGAGCTCTGGGAGAGCCTCAGGGCTTCCCTCGCCAGTCTTCCTAACGCGATATGATTGGGAGCTCTTGGAGAAGAACTGTGTCAAAGCAGGTCAACTTGCAGTGGACCCCTTCGTCAAGACTGGGTGGGAGGTGATTAGCATGAACCTGTTCCCCTATGCGCCCCATCTTGGCTGGCATGCTGTCAATCTTGGTTTGAGGCAGATGTCGAAGTTCTACGTAGCAACCAGTGCTGGCGGCGCCATTCCGAGTGAGAAGCTTGTAGACATTGCAGGTACGTTCAAGGCGAACAGCATTACGGGAATGCCAAGCTACATGCGAAACCGCTTCTTCAGAGCCATGAAGGAGTCAAAGGACTACCAGGCTCCCGAGAAAGTCGTGCTGCTGCTAGCTGGCGAGAAGATCTATGATGCAGCGCTTGATGACATGATCTCAGTACTTGAAGAGAAGGGAGCCAAGGAAATCCAAGCTGTCGGAGGCTATGCTTCCTCTGAGAGCAAGATCTCCTTTGCCGCTCAATGTGAGCGTCATGGACCCTATCACAACGTGTCTCCGCTGATGTTGGCGTTTGAACTAGTCAAACTGAATGATGATGGCACCTACGATTTCGTCGGTGACGATGAATCAGGACACATGTCCCTCTTCCATCTGGATAGCACTGGAACCGTCTTCGAGGGATTCCTCCTTGGTGACGTTGCTTCCCACCAGGAGCGAGGCAAGTGTCCACTCTGCGGTCTTGACGGTCCATTCTTCTGGGACATTGGACGTACGAATGATGCTGAGGCTCAGCTGGATATTATGGGTCTCTCTGAGAAGAAGATCAAGGGTGCTACGGTGAACCTCACAGCACTTCGCGCCGAGCTGCTAAGTGTCAGTGAGATTGAGGAAGTGCAGATAGAGGTGGCAAAGGAAGACATGTCCGACCCGTACAGCATGGATGTGCTCAACCTCTATGTTGCTCCCAAGGGTCCCAAGAACGCCGACTACAGCTCTCTCATTGCTCAGCTTAAGAAGATGACCAAGACCAACACCGAGGTAACCCCTGGCGTGTTCATCCTCGACTTCGAAGAGCTGGTTGACAAAGCTGGTGGCATGAAGTTCATGGAGATCATTGACAGCAGGCCGAAGCCTGCCTAGGCTATGCTGTCCTCTGTGTTCATCTCGAAATGATGGCTGCTACCTGAATCTCCTCTTGATGTCGCCCTGATTCAGGTAGAGGACGATGATGAGAGATAGTACTACACCTATCCAGTTCCAGTTGACAAGTGCCACCAGAAATCCTACGATATTCATGATGAACGCCCACATCCAAGCCCATGCCTGCATGGTGAAAAGGCCCCATGCGATGAACAGCAGGAAGAGCCCTACAACTACCATTGGGATGCCAATGATCCATCCAATGATTGGTATGATCAGCAGCAGCAAGCCCGGCAAGAACAGAACAAGCGCCTGAAGTCCTTGAAGGATGGCAAGTATCAATACTCCCAGAGGGGTGTCCTGAGAACTCATACGCACAACTCACTCCTTTCATTGATATCTGTAGTGTAGGAGGCTAGAGCGAGGGGCCCGAGGAATCTCCCCGGGCTGTAACTCTATTTCAGACCATGCTTCCTAACGAATTCCTTCAAGACATCATCCAGGTTGGGTCTTCCGATTTCCTGAAGGTCGTAGCGGACACGAACGCTCGGTTTCGATATCTTGACTATTCTCGTCAAGTCGATTGGCGTGCCTATCACAACCGCGTCAACATCTGCATTATTGATAGTCTTCTCCAGTTCGGCTGTCTGCTTCTTCCCATAGCCCATGGCCGGGAGTACGTCCTCTAGATGAGAGTACTTCTCGAAGGTTTGCTCTATGCTCCCTACCGCAAACGGTCGGGGGTCAACTATGATTGCGCCTGCCTTGCGAGCAGCTATGTATCCAGCTCCGTAGGGCATCTCTCCATGTGTCACAGTCGGACCATCTTCCACCACGATTACTCTCTTTCCTTTGATGGATTCCATGTCGTCAATGGTCAGTGGTGAGGCCGCATCGACAATCGTGGCCGTGGGGTTTACAATCATGATGTTCTCTCGCACTTCTTCGACGTCTTCGTAGTCAGCGGTGTCTATCTTGTTGATAATCACCACGTCCGCCATCCTCAGGTTGGTTTCCCCTGGGTAGTACAGTATCTCGTGGCTTGGCCGGTGTGGGTCTGCAATGACAATCAGCAGGTCTGGCTTGTAGAACGGGAAGTCGTTATTGCCACCGTCCCAAGTGATGACGTCCGCTTCCTTTTCTGCCTGCTCAATGATTCTTCCGTAATCGACTCCTGCGTACAGAATCACTCCCATGTTAATCATGGGCTCGTATTCTTCACGCTCTTCGATTGTGCACCTGTACTTGTCCATGTCTTCGAGCTTCTCATACCGCTGTGCAATCTGAGTCGTTAGATCAGGGTCGTATGGCATAGGGTGTCGAATATTCACTGGCTTCAGTCCCATGTCAACGAGGATTTGGTTCACTCTCCTCGATGTCTGGCTCTTACCGCAACCAGTACGAACTGCACACACTGCCACTACGGGCTTCTTGCTCTGAATCATTGTCGTCTTGGGTCCCATGAGCCTCATGTCTGGGCCCAGTTTGTTGACCCAAGCAATCTTGTGCCCAACGACCTCATGCGGCAGGTCTGAATAGGCGAGTATGCATTGCTCGACATCATACTTCTCAACCAGTTCGGGTAGCATCTCTTCCGGATAGATCTTGATACCGTCTGGATACAATGGACCGGACAGCTCTGGTGGATATATCCTGTCGCCAATACCAGGAATCTGCTCCGCCGTGAAAGCTACAACTTCGTAGTCTTCGTTGTCTCTGAAATGAACGTTGAAGTTGTGGAAGTCGCGTCCTGCTGCACCCATGATTATGACTTTCTTCTTGCTCATCGTGGTCTCCACTCCCGGGGGGTGTGTTGAGATGTGAGGTCGGACCCCTAGGGCAAGTTAAGAAATCTTTGGTCTAGTCACTGAGTGTTCTACGAGAGCAAATGTGGTCCTCACCACGATAAATCGGAGCTACGATTATTCGTAATCATGTCCTTTGTCGTTTTTTCGAAATCGGAGAGATTTACTAGAAGTCTTTAGAAGTATGATACAAACACCTAAATGCGCGGTGCATCATTAGAGATGGGAATGTGCTCTTCGGAGCCCGCCGCCAAGCACATAGTGGGGTGCACAGTTGAAGCTGGTCAATCTTGCTCGGGAGGCTTTGAAGATTCTCCAGGATTGTGGGGAAGAGGGTATCAAAAGCGAGGACCTCGCGGCCACGTTGGATAGCCCGAAGAGGCGCGTGTATGATATTATTGCCGTGTTGAAAGCTCTTGATCAGGTCGAGACGACTCGGAAGTTTGACGGCACAACTGTCACTTGGATTGATAGGTCGAAAGAACAGGTCCCAAAGACTGAGTTCGATCAGCTGCGCGGCCAGCTCGGTGATGAGAGCGAACAGAGGAAGGCACTGCAAGTGCAAGTTGCCGAGTTGAAAGAGCAACTGAGGATTGCCCGGACAAAGCTGCGCAGGGATGTGAAGACAATCGAGACCGCTGACAAGACTGAGTTTGCCACCACGCAACTCCGGATCAGGGCTCTGTCAGGAACAGGAATCAAGAAAGTGGAGCACTCTGGGATAGAGGTACTCATTGAAACACACGAAGCCGGGTTGGTTGTGGACCCTGCTGAAATCGAGTCAGATCCGAATGAGAACCTACTCAAGAATCTTCGGCGGCTCTGAGTTCTGTTCTCCTACTTGGACTCTTCAATCGTGACGCCGCTCCCTCTTCGAACTGATGATATGCTATCCAGTTCTGCATCATCTGATATCACCCTGCCAAGAATGTTGATCTTCGAGAAGGTAGTCATGTCCTCCAGGTATATGCACAGAGAGTCTCCGAGTGGCATGTAGGCGATGTCCCCCCTCTTCGCTTGTGATGTGGGCTTGGCGTATCCTTTGCCGATATCGAGCGTTATCTTCATCTCCCCTCTGAGGAAGGTTGCCTTACCACCTATGGGAAGCCTGGACTTGATCTCCTCCACCAGCAGCGGTGCGTGTATTCTATTGATGGTTCCCTTGAGTTCGGTGCCATCCTCGAAGCGGAACGTAAGGTAGACATCCGTGTCACTTAGGTCGACCATGTTTCATCTTCGAAGAGTCTATCCTAAAATGTGCTGTGTTCTGCGGCCGACCGGCAAACGCTTAATTGCGCTGGGGGGTTGCTGGAGCTGGAGTGGATAGGACTGCCCCTTACGAAGATGGATGTGGCATTTGTCGTAGACACAACTGGTTCCATGAAGGATGACATTCGTGCAGTCAAAGACAGTCTATTCGACATAGTTCAGCAGGTGACCAAGAGGACAAGTGACCTAGAGATTCGTTTTGGCGTTGTGTCATACAGGGACCACCCCCCACAAGACAAGACATACGTAACTCAGGTTGCCGACTTCGACAACAAAGTGAAGAGAGTACAGAAGCGCATTGCAGAGTTGAAGCCGTCCGAAGGTGGCGACACTCCAGAGGCGGTAGCTGATGGCCTCCACGATGCCCGTGTGAAGCTGTCATGGGATGCTGACTCCTACAAGGTAGTTCTGCTAGTTGGCGATGCTCCTCCGCATGGGCGGCAATATAACCAGATATCTGACGACTACTTCCCTAACGGCTGTCCAAGCGGCTACGACCCCATTGAGGAGGTCAAAGAACTAAGAAGGGACTTCGGCTCTACTGTATTCATCTTCGTGTGTGGCTGCAATCCATTGGTTGAAGACTCATTCAGAAAGATTGCTGGGGCCGTCGACGGAGGCAAGTACTACACTCTTCTGGAGGCGGGAGAGCTTCCGAAGGCAATTCTTGAGATTCTGGAGGACGTTGGAGATCTAATCATCGGAGATAGGAAGGTCCTGTCCTTCTATCAGGCGAATGATGGCTCATTCGACATGGCAGAAGCCGCTGCATCTCTGAAGATGGATCTTCGAGACCTGAAGACATCACTGTCACGACTACTCGAGCTCGGTCACATTCCGAGATGGCCGAAGGGGCGACCGATTAGTCCATCATCAATGGGCCTCGAAGTGGAACTCGGTCAAGTGCCGAACAATATTGTTTCCGGCAAGGCGTTCAACTACCAAATCAACGTGCGAAACCCAAGTCCTACAGTCATTGGGATCCGAGTAATCGCTTCTCTGGTTACGGATGAAGGTGTATCTGAAGTCACAAATGAGCGCCATGAGATTGGAGGGAAGTCCAATCAGACACTGAGCCTCAAACTAGTGCCCATGACAGACACAAAGGGCAAGGCAACCATGCGAATCGAAGTCTACTATGGTTCTCGCTCTCTGGCATCAGGCATCTATCAGACACGAATCTTCTAGGTGTATACAGATGGTTCTGCACGCAAGGCGGGGACGCAATCAGAAGGGCATCTGTTTCGTTTCGAGTTCACACTCGCAGCTTGACCGCAAGGTGTGCGCAATCGAAGCAGGACCCCTTCGATGCCTTGCTGATGTCAGAAGTGACTCGCGCGTTCCTGAAGGTTCGGTTGTCATCGATTCTCGGCTCTTCGACAGACTTGCTCTCAACGAGAATGACGAAGTGGTCCTCTCCATCTACGAAGATACCCTTCATGACATGTCGCAATTAGTGATGAGCTTGCGGTCGACACGGGGGCTTGACAACATGAAGGTGGCCGATGCCATTTCAAAGAGAGTCAATGATCTCCGAGAAGACTTCGAGGGTCTCATTCTCGCTGCTGGCGACAATCTTGTGGTGACCCGTCTCGATCTGGCTTTCTCAGTTGTTGAGGTTCGACCAAGATCTCCAGGGCGCGTGCTATGGAAGCAACTTGAGAGCATCCGCTTGGTTCCCCAGGCTGGAATCACTCCCTCCAATCTTGTTGTAGTCAGCGAACTTGGGGGTTCTTCTCACATCGAGGACTGTGGTGGAGCAGAGGCAGCACCCAGATACTCCAACTACTTGCACTTCCTGGATTTGCTTGGCGAGTCCTTCAGTGGGCTTGGAGGCGGAGCCAAGTTCTCCGGACTGGGCTTTTCAGAAGAGGTTCACACATTCTCTACATTTGACTCAGAAACGGGCGAACCAAGTGAGGTCTCATTTCTGGAGTCCGCCTCTGTGATTGCCGCCTATAGCAACTGGGTTGAGGAATTGCTTGCACACAGCAAGCGAAGCACATCAAATCTGGGAGATGCAGTATCTGATGCTGTTCGAATCGCCGAGAGGATTCGGGCAGAGAACAGATTGCCGATTGCAGTGGTCGTCCTCTCAAGCGGAGTATTTAGCTCAGGGCCAAATCCTGTCAAGACCATCAGAAGGGGTCAGGGGCTCTCGGATACGACATTCTTCTTCTTGTACTGTGGCACTGGAGTTCAATCCGATATCCTTGAGGCAATGGCTGAGCAAGTACAAGGCATCCTGCTAAAGATTGATAGTAACGAAGACATAAGTAATGCAGTATACAGCCTCAGCAATCGGACGGCCCGAGGTGGTTAGGTGACGAATCTTGAGAACACCCTTAGGACCCTGGAAAGGCGGGGCCTCGTTTCAAGCTTCATTGTCACGAGGGTTCCATCAGGGTTCCTAGAAACAGGATGGCTGGAGGAGAACATCCTTCTAAGCTCGAACGCCGCCGTCTTGAACGAATCAGATGTTCGGCTCAACTTGTCTATTCCCACTGACCGTCTTGTCCGGCTTCTCTCAGACAAGAAGGTGGGAAGTCAATTCTCTCGTGGCGTCTTCATGATTGGTGGAGCACCACCTGCGAACTCTCGGATTGCCGCTATCGTAGGAACAGAAACGTGGAAGGGGCAGGACACACCAGTAGCTATAGGAGTGTCCACTACGAAACGAGATATCGTGGCACCGGCTGCCATTCTACTGGGAAAAGGTGCATTCACGAGCAGCACAGAGATTCAGCTCGACTATCTGGAACAGATGAGGAAGGACCGAATCGAAGGCAAACTGGAGGGCTTTCTAAGCCTGGCAATCCCGGACAAGAAGACCAAGTTCACGAAGTGGATACAGAGTCTTGGAGATGGCAGAATCGAGAAGGATGGCCAAGTCATTGTACTCGAAGATCTTGCCCCCTTGCTCGCTCGGTGGCTGACCGCCCTCCGTGTCTTCAAGGACATGCGTACACCTGTTGCCTCTTTACTCTTGAGTAGTGCCGAAACAGCCGTTCTTTGTTTGTGGGATGGTCCCGCGGAAACGGTGACCTTTGCCTACACCTCGAATGTAGAATTCGACAGATTGATTGCCCACTATCTGGCTCCTCTTTGGGCATCATTTGATAAGGAAACAAAGATGGACGAGGCTACTCCTGAGGTGACCATTGAGAGGGCCAACAAACCATTGAAGCCACGAGTGGAGGAAGGTGGCAAAGCACGCACCAAGTTGGAAGACGACGTGGCGAGTCTTGCCTCTCGACTGAGAGCCATCCCTGTAGATGACATTCAGAGGCGGCTTGCAGCTCTCGAGAACCGTCAGAAGTCATCTGGTAGTGTGGGCCAGCCGAACGATCAGGCGGCAGCTCAAATCGTACACAGATTCAACGAAACGCAGGAACGACTCGAAGATCTGACCAGCCGTCTGAAGATGTTGGAGGAGCGGCTGTCGAGGTTGACCAAAAACATGGGATGATAGTGATGGCAGAAGAAACGAGGAGCCTTACAGAGACCCTGAAGGAGATAGAGAAAGGGCTGAGCCTGCTTGAGCAGATGTGGAGCGAGATTCAGCAACTGGCCACCGATGATCATACTGGCGGCATACAAGAGATCACAATGCGGCTGAGTTCTCTCAGGGAAACCATTGACCAAGTTGAGATTCGTCTGACGAGAGTCGAGGGGCAGGTCTCGGAGATTGAATCGATGAGGTTCAGGATTCGGAGCGGGCTCTAGAGGTAGGTACCAAGCTCTCAATTGCATCAAGTAGGTGCCCTACGAACTTCAGTGACGAGAATCTCCTGGTACTGATGACATCTGCGTTTATGCCCTTTAGCAGTCTCATCGCCTGCCGTGTTTTCGGTTCGGCCCCCATCATGAAGAGTTCCAGGCGGCATCTCTCATGCTTGGCAAGTGCCTCCAGAAAGGGCAGGTGGTCCTCATCATAGTTGCCGATACCATTCGAGAACATGATGACGAGAGTGGGACGGTCCGAGCCGAAGTCCTCGAGGTACTCGGCAGCAGCTCTGTATGCCAAGGCCATGTTCTCTCTACCTGAAGGGTTCCTCAGGTTGTCAAGAATCGAATAGGTCAGGGCGGCAGCTACTTCCTGTGACTGGATGTCCTTGGAGAACTCGATATAGGTTTGGATCTGGTCGCCATGTTGGATGCTGAACTTGTCGACCTCTTCCCCAAACGTGACAACACCGAATCTCCCGTCGGATTGATTGTGGTTGAAGAGGTTGAAGGCTAACAGGGTCGCAAGAGCGCTAATCTCTGCTCGTGAGCTAGTCTTGCTAAGACTCTCGATGAAGCTCTGCAGCTCCGGAAGACCTGTGCTGAAGTCAGCGAGTTCCCTCTTGGCGGCGTTGAGAGTTTCGAGAGTGACATCCCTTGAAAGCATATCCTTTGCAGATGAAAGGCAGAGAAGCACGTTGATGTCGGAGAAACTCTGAACCGGTCGAAACTTCACGTCCGATGAACTGGCTCTTCCTACATGACCTGCTTCCAGTCTCGGAGTTGTGCCGGCGACTCTAAGCGTGACCCTGCGGCCTTTGCGGTCCACAAAGAGACTCGAGTCGACACTGACTAGTCTTCCATCAATCAGGCTACGCATCTCTTCGCCATGCAGTTGGAGGTACGAATACAGCTCTTGTCCACTACCAAGAGATGAAGAGCTGCATGCGAGAACGAGACTTGTCAGATCAGCAATCTCGCCGTCGAACCTGACTACATTGACTACAGACGAGTTTTTCAGACCAAACACTTGTGCATCGCTCTCAGAAACTACAACACTGCGTTCATTACACCTGCTGTGAGCTTTGGCCACAGCCGGGAACCATTGTCCTGTTCTTGTATCCAACGCGAGCACATACTGGCCTGACTCGACCTCAAGGGCCTCCATGTCTTCGGGACACATGAGGTAAACACCAGGATCTGTCTTGGCCACTTCCACGCCGAAATGAAGGGCAGACATTATTTCCCTGGGGCTTTTCACTTGAAGACATCTCAGGAGTTCCTCATCGAATCGCGTGAGGTGGGCCGGCGAGCCAAAGATCGGACCATCAAGTCGGGCGTTTGCGCGAGCGAGAGTCTGAAGCAAAAGAGCGTCTCTCTCAATCAGCGTATCTGTGAATGCCTTTCTCCACCCTGAAACCATGACCGAGCCATTCCTGTCCACTAGAATCGAGATGCTCGTAGCCCTCTCTGTTGCCGGGTCCATTGCTGTCAGAATTGCACCGTCCAGAAACACGCTGCCCCCATCATCCTCAACCATGAAGTCCACCGAGTTGGCTGTCAGGACCTTCCTTGCACGCAGGATCTGCAGGATTCTGACGAGCTCGTTCATAGCTGACCTGCCAAGGTTCTCTTCCGCCATCACCGAGCTAGTGTTCTCAGTGTAGGTGAGGTGTGGAGGTCGAGGAGGCAGTAGAGACAGCATGTTGCCTCCCAGCACCCTCTGAACCTGGCTTGGCTCGGCGCCAATATTCCTGCTTAGGAAGTAGCTGATGACCTCTGAAACGCTATCTCCCAAATGAGTTTCCGGGTACGAGGAAGAGAACATCAGTCTTCTTGACCATGATCCCTTGCCGTCTTCGCTGTTTGCAGTCCTCACGAGCGATGCCAGCGATGATATTGTAGCCCCTGACGTCAGGACCTTGCTGCTCGGGATCTCCATGAGGCGGGTGATTTCCTTCGACCAGCTCTTGTGTTCTCTAACAGAGAGAGCTAGTTTTGGAATTCCAAGACCTGCCTCCTTCAGAAGCACAATCCACGCAAGAAGAGGTTCGATATCCTCTCTTGCATCAAGCTCAATGAATACGGGTCTTTTCGCTTTCAGGTGAGTCAGCAAGTCGTTGCGGTTTGGTCCGTGCAGAGAGTCCTTGAGGTCGGCTGCTGCAAGTAGTGCTCCCCATCCTGTGGGTGTTCGTCTGCCGAGCCTCATGTCCTGTAGATTATAGAACCTTGTGCTGTGCGGGGGGAAATTGCTCCATCTGTACACTGATTGAGCATTAGCATCCTTCTGCCCCTCTGGCAAGTGGCTTCCACCCAAGTGGACAAGGGGTGCGGCTACAAACAAGTCCGCAAGCCAGCTCGAACAGGAGACATCCGTCACCCCAGAATGAAGATCACTCAGTAGTTCTGGTTCCTTCAAGTAGTCATAGGCTCTTCTGGGAATGAACTTGAAGGCTCCTGAGTACTTGGTGGAGAAGTCGTGAATCTGGTTCTCAACCATGGAGTGATAGGCTAGTGCACGATCCGGATCGAAAGTGCGCAAAGAGGCGCCTGCTCTGACGATGCCAAGTCGAATGGAAGAATCCACAACGAGAAAGCGATGAATCTCATTGGCATCAATGTCTTCGACAACTATCATCGCGTGGCAACCTCAATCCGGCATTCGAGAAATCAGCATGAGCTGATATATGCATAGTGGGAACGTCCCCCACCAACCAATCATTTATCTCGCGTCGAGGCTGTCTCACTGGTCAAGGAGCAGATGGTGGATGCTCGTCGTTCGTGCCGTAGAGGACCTGCCCCAACGTGGGATATCGAAGAATGATGAGTTTCGCCTCTACCTCGTGGATGCACACCATCATATGGGTCGCGAGAAGGGACATAGGAACACCCCATCGGGTGCCTACGATTTCTACACTCAGCTTTGGTTTGAAGTCCAGAAGCAAGCGGAGCAGCTGGCAGAGGAAGACAGGCTTCTCTTCAGGCCAGTTGGCGTAGAAGCACCTGCTCTTCTCAACCAGCTATTCGAGTCCAAGGATAGCTGGCGCAGAGCCAATCACGGGTGGCTCGTTGACCGAACAGTAGTTTTCCCGTATACTGATGATTATTCAGCACCCGAAGGTCCAAGATCTGCTTCTTTCGCCGTATCAAACGACAAGATAGCTGGGTGGACTGGTCGGGCGCCACACTCATCACGACTCATTGGTTTCTGCAGAGTCAACCCAAGAGATGGCGAAGACATCGCCGTGGCAGAGCTGGAGAGGGCCATTCTGGACCTTGGATTGAGAGGTCTCAAGCTGCACCCTCTCGCCCAGCTCTTCGTTGACGAGATTGACAGCGGCCCAACAAGGAGCGTTGTGAAGAGGGCGGCAGAACTCTCTGTGCCCATCATCTTCGACACACGGAACATCCGGACAGTTGACAGGATAAGATCGCTGGTCGACTCAATACTGAACGACCCATCGTGCGGTGAAGCAGCTAGGAACCTGCGAGTCATTATCGCGCATTGCGGGATGTCACCAAGTGATTCAAAGCTCTTTGAAGCACTAAGGGACCCTGCAATACTCACAGAGACCTCATCCCTACACGATTTGGATGTGCCTGCGCTCTTCGAGTCTGCGTATGAGCGGCTTGGCCCCAAAGGGAAGTGGTCTGACCGCATCATGTTCGGCACGGACTTCAGTTTCCTCACTGTTCAAGCAGCAGATGTGATTACCTACCTTCTCTCTAGGGAGTTCCAGGGAACCCTCGTTGATGCGCAGAAGATTCTTGGTGGGAACGCGCTGCATCTCATACAGAAGCCATTCAGGACAAGGATGAAGACATCACTGCCTCCTAGAGAGATCTACAGCCACGACAAATCTCATGCTGTCCAGTCCGCCTTCGAGGAGTTCCTTCTTCGTGAGATATCCCGAGGTGCGTGGGACATGGCATCTCTAGATTTCATGATTCCCCCTCAGTCTACATGGCCAAGTATCGAGGCTGTCGAAAAGGGGGGATTCAACGGTGTGTACCAGGATTCATACCTAGTAACACTGAGGTCTGCAAAGACAGAAGGCGATTTGCATGTCTGGATTCGAAGAAGAGCTGGCGGCTTGCTCAGCGTTGCTCTTCTTGGAGCTCAGGGCTCGGTACGGATCGAGTCGCTCGAACACGCGTCTCAGAAAGTCGGTGCCGTTCTTAGTAAGGCACTCTCTGACAACTCCCACCTCGCCAAGTCTGCGGATGAGCTCGTTTCCGCATTTGAGACCGCAATTGCGTGATGCGTCCCCACAATTGTTTATAACATATGGTCACGAGGAGGATGCAAGGAGGCATGAGTCACCATCCCCAAGCTTACTCTCGAGATTGTTGACGGCGGAGATCTTCGTGGCTTCGTAAGTCTTCACCCCAAGGTTGTAGAGAAGATTGCGGCTGATATCGGCTCCATAGTGATCTTCGAGGACCCACAGAGCAGTTTCTGGGGGGCTGCAGAGATACGGAAGAGCAAGGATGTCTCACAGGACCAAATCGTGATTGACACTCTCGTCCTCGAAGCATCTCTGTTGATGGAAGGGGACGAAGTCGAAGTGACGCTTTTCGATGAAGACATGACCGCGTTGGAGTACGTCGAATTCGGGCTGAAGCCTCTCTCTGAGGATGCGAACACAGAGGATTTGGTTTCAAGGGCGGCTGAGTCAGTCAAGTCTCTGGAGTCTCTAATCGGGGGACGACTCGTCTACCCAGGAATGTCATTTCACTGGCCCGAGCTCAACGTGAAGGTAGAGATTCTCAACACGAAGCCACTCCTATCGGGAAAGAGCTTCGCCAAACTTGCTTTCGAAGCTTTGAGAGAGAAGACGGGCTATCAGTTCAAGACTGTGGGCGTTGCTTCGCCTTTCAATGCGGTTCTGTGCATTGACACTAGTGGATCCATGAAGACAACTGACGTTCCTGTACAGGAGATTGCTCATGCAAGAGAGGGGCTCAAGGACCTGGCTGGTGACAATCCCGAGGTCCAGGCGTTCCTAAATCGTTTCGAAGAGGGAAGGAACGTGAGTAGGGCCGAGGCTGCTGCCATGGCTGTGCTGCTGTATCTTGCTGAGAAAGTGGGCCGCGGATATGGGGAGAAGGTAGGGGTCATCACGTTCGAGAAGGAAGTAAGCGAAATGACCTTCCTCGACTCCGAATCAGGTGAGGTTCAACCCTTTGTGGAGTGTACGGGACGTGAGAAGGCTCTGGGTCTTCAGATTATCAGCACCCATGTTGTTGACAAAGTTGAGGAAGGCGGCACGCTGACAGACATGGGCAGTGCGTTGAACAAGGCCAAAGACATCATGGAGGAGTTCGGAGACCCTGACAAGCCGACGATGTTGATTCTTCTTACCGACGGAATGACGACCTCAGGCCCGCCTCCACTTAAGGTCCTGAAGGACCGGTTCCCTGATCGAGGAAAGCTCGTTATCTACTGCATCGGTCTTGGGGAGCGGAGTGAGATTGACGAGGAGCTCATGCTGGCAATAGCTCAGTACGGCAACGGTAGCTACAGGCATGTTGACAATATGCGAGATCTTCTAGAGTGGTACGGACGGCTTGCAGGAGAATTCGCGGTTGTCATCAGAGGCTCAGAGTAGCAGACCCTATCTCGGCTCAAGAGCCTGTGCGAGACCCTTGAGGGTCTCCATGTCCATCTCTTTGATTTGGTCCTCGGGAATGTCTTCAAGCAGGTGCTCAGGGATGTTGACCAGGACCTCTGCCTTTTCTTTGCCGAACTTCTCCATAAGCTCGGTCATTCTCGGAGTTCCCGGTGTGGCCTCTTCTTCCACTGCACCCTCGCTGGATGACGAGAGAAGCGCCTCAAGTTCCTCCGTCGAGAGATCTGCAAGTGTGCTGTCTCCCACGGATTCCCTTACCTCCTTCGGAAGTCTCTCAATGAGCTCTTCGTGCGATGGTCCCGCCTTCTTCTTCTTGACCTTCTTTACCTTCTTGACCTTGACTGCCTTCTTCTTCTCTTTGGCCGGCGTGGAAACCTTCAGCTGCCTTACGAGCTCCCTAGCAGAGTCCGGAGTAAGACGACTGACATCTTCCGGCGGGAGTGTGGCTCTAATCTCGTCTGGTAGTTCGCTGAGTATTTCCTCCACCTCGTCAGGTTTCCCTGGCTTCGAAGGAGAAGGTGCTTCTCCAGAAAGCAGGATTGGCCTGCCCTCTAGTTCTTCTACAAGGGCGGAGACATCAATCTCTATCTCATAGTTCTTCGCTTGCCAGTCCTTGAGTCTTCCTACAGCATCTGGCCGCAGTTTGATTGACCTTAGGAGACCATCGACTTCTTCTTCAGTCATATCTGGAAATCCTTCCCGGATCTTATCGATGCTCTCGATAGGGACTCTCGCCCAGATCGGGCCACTAAGCAGCTTGGAGAGGCCTGCAGCACAATGGGATCGAACCCAGGTGTTCTGGTCTTTCAGGCCGTCCAACATCATCGGTATTGTTGCCGGCTGGCTGTAGAATGCGAGAGCCTGCGCGGCGGCTATTCTGACCTCCGCAACATTGTCTTCTAGCGCCTTCACGATATCAGTAACAAGAGTTGGGTCAGCCACATCAACGGAGGCAATCAGTGCTCGCTCTCTTACAACATCGGAGGAATCAGCGAATGCCTTAATCAGGGCTTTCCTCTCAGAGGAATCATCCCTGGCGAGCCGCCCTACTTCCTCTGTTTCGTATTCCAGCAAGAGCTTCCGTGTTTGGGGCAAACATACTCCTCCGTTTGCTGAACATGGCGCAGCCATACGAGCTTCCAGACTTGGAATGGCGAATGGAGTTGCCGACTTATATGACTTCGCACTACATATACAATATTCGTGCATGTAATGGAGTGCTGAGGCGACCGCATGAGTTTTAGGTAGGTTGAAGGCACACTCAGGCGGCGATGCCAATGGCTGTGACTCGCGAAACCACCCCCTCGAGACTAATCGTCTTCATGCTTCTCATATTCATGGTCGTGGCCATGTCTCCTATTGTCTCGATGCTGTTTCAAGGCGAGATGCTGGAGATGGCGGCAACCCTTGCCTTCTTCCTCACCTTCCTTCTCTTCTATTTCATCACGGAGTACTTCGTCAGACTTGATGGCGGCGAAGGCGTTTCGGAGCTGGGCGTTGCTTGGGATGGAAGTTCACTCACGCAAATCATCATCGGAGCAATTGGGGGTACTCTCGGCGCGGCTCTTGTTCTTGCCATAGCCTGGGGGTTTGGGGCAGACGTGCGTCCAGCGGCGGAGATAACGGGTGACCTCATCGCCGCTGAGATTATCATTACGGCACCGACAGCCCTTCTCGAGGAGATTGTGCACCGCGGTTATGTGCTTCCTCGAGTTGAGTCGCTTACATCGCGCGGCACTGCGATTATGGTGAGTTCGCTCTTCTTCTCGCTCCTTCACTTCAGCTGGTGGTCGGTTGCAGGATTTCGGCCTGATGTTCTTGCGCTCTTCATTTTCAACATGTTTCTTGGTGGAGTAGTGCTATCCATGGCGTATTACTTCACAGGCCGTAGATTGTGGGTGCCGATATCGTTCCATTTCATGTGGAACATGGTAGCATACCTGACCTTCCCCTCATTTCCGCGGACTGAGGTCTATCTGCCTCAGATCTTCCAGATCGAGTGGGGTTTGACGACAATCCTAGGCTTCATCTTCGGGCTCTCTCTCATCTGGGGTCTCTGGATGAGCTATGGGAAAAAGGAGTAGCTGGGCCAGATTTCTCTGACCCATTGCTGCGGGTTACTGGTCCTGCTCAGAGACTGTGATGTCATCTGGACGCCTTACTACCATGGTGAGCCCAGAAATCGTCACAATCACAACCTCTTCTCCTGCCTTGATTGGTGGTCCTGCAGTTCTCGCCCACCAGATCTCTGCTCCAGTCTTCACTTTTCCCTTGGGGTTGATGTCCGTGATTGCTCTGATGTCACTGTACTGATACTGGGAGTAGGCGGGCCACTTGTCATAGTCCCGTAGGAAGGAGAAGTAGATCCCCATCAGGAAGAGGGAAGTCCCGGCCATGATAAAGACAGTCATCCGATTGGTTCGATCCATTACCATTGAGATGATGATGGCTGCTGCGTAGGCTGGGAGGAGTTTCAGGGACATCTTGGCGTCGATGAAGGCGCCCTCCATGAAGCTGCTCCCGCCAGTGAACAGGGTGAACATGAAGTACAACAGGATTCCTATGATCGCCAACGTCCAGACGTCAAACACGAATCCTGGGTTCAGAAGTACCTGCATCACAAACAGCATGATGACAATTGGGACTGTCACCTGGGACATCGCCTTTCCCGTTGCCGGTTCTACAGTGAGCACTAGAAGAGTTAGGAGGACCGCGAGGAGGATTAGCCCCATGAAGGGGTCTGTGAGAACCCATGTGGCCACGAAGCTGATCACAGAGAGCATTATCATGACCACGAAGATCTTCAGCCAGGCTTCCATCTTCTAATCACCCCTTTCCTGATATCACTCGTCGGTGCCCTTGTTCTTAGGTACGCGAAGTCCACCAGTGCCTGCGCCAATCGCCACTGCTGAACCTGCAGCCAGCCCCACCTCTGGTATGTTGGTCGGAACCATGATGATCAGGTTGGCGTTCTTAGATATCTCTTGCATGATGTTCCAGGTTCTTAGCGTTAGGCCGACAGTGGATTCCTCATAGCTCTTTGCGGCCTTCAGCATGGCCTCAGAGGCCTCCTGCTCTGCTCTTGCCAGAGTGATTCGCGCTCTGCGCTCCCTCTCTGCTTGTGCCTCTCTGCTCATTGAGTCCTGCAGCGCCGAGGGTATGACGACATCGCGTATCTCGACCGAGGTGACCTTCACGCCCCAGTGCTCCGTCTTCTCATCGATGAGCTCCTGAAGGTGCTGTGCGATTGTGTCCCTTTCAGAGAGGAGCTCGTCAAGTGTAACCTTACCAATGGTTTCCCTGAGTGTAGTCTGTGCTGCCAGTTCTACTGCCACGGTGTACCTCTCAACTCCGAGGATGGCTTTCTCCACGTCAACGACCTTGAAGTACATGACAGCGTCCACAACCACGGGGACGTTATCCTTCGTCAGAGATCTCTCGGTTTTGAAGGCATAGGTCAGAAGTCGTACAGAGACCTTCATGGCTATCTGGTCTAGCCCGCTGGCAATCCAGATAATGCCTGGTCCGTCTATTCCCTTGAACTTGCCCAGTCTCAAGATGGCCACGCGTTCCCAATCCTTCAGGATCTTGATTCCACTGATGAACCATAACAGGATGATGACACCAATGAAGATCAAGGCGTAGAATAGTGTCCATTCCAATCCAATCTGCAATTCGTAAAGCTCCTTTTGACATCTGAGTCCGCTGAGGATGACCCTCCAGACTCAATCTCAAGGCTTGAATCTCATGAATTCTCATAAAGCTTCGTCTCGATGCTGACACGACAAGCGGATCTTCGAGTGCAATCTCAGAGACCCAGCTTCCCAAGGTGTTTTGCCAGGGCCATGATGACTCCTGCAGCGATTAGTGTCAGTGCAAGACGCTCAAGTGCGTAGGTGAAGGTGCCTAGAAGAAACATGATTGCAGTCGACGTGGGATCCCATCCCAGAATGAAGACGAAGTGGTAGCTTGCCAAGGCGCCTCCTGTCAGGTGGTCCGCCATCAGAGCAGTGTAGGCAAGGACTGCCGATGGGAGAATGGACGTCTCTGGCTTTTCTGGTCGTAGCTGCAATCCCTCCCTGTATCTTTTCTCTATCCTAGGAACGAGCAGAATCATTACTAGGGCAAGTGCTATCACGTGCATCCAGAGGTACGGATAGGCAATGCTTCCTACAGGTCCTACGATGAAGGCGACGAAGCCGATGATGTAGACTATTATCACCTGGATGTACATTCTCTTCCTCATGCAGCCCGCAACAAATGCACTTGCTGCTGGTGCCACAATCGGGACCACATACCCAACGATTCCCCCAACATTGAGAAACGCAACTCCTAGAGTTGATCCAATGAACACAGATGCCACACCGAAGATCGGCCCTGCCACATAGCCGATTACCACTGCGGACACGACACCAAGTGATATGAACCCGCCTCCACCCGTCAGTACGAAAAGCGGGATGACTGTCATCACAAGATGCAGGGCTGCGAGAATACCAGTCAGAGCCCACAAATAAGCCTTCGAATCTGAATAGGCCGCCACCGCAGGAACCCCTCTTGCACAGTCAAGTCGAAACATATCGTGCTGGGTCTGTGTCCCTATTTAACCTGCCTCATCCTAGCTGCTTGAAGACGCAGC
>JAEOUG010000018.1 GCA_016839445.1 Candidatus Thorarchaeota archaeon | reverse complement strand
GCAACGTCAGCTTCCTAGTAGATCTCGGATACACAGGTTGGGTGTTCCTTCTCGTGGGAAACCTGGCCGTGCTGTTACTCAGTGTGATTGGCAACCTCCTGGGAGCCATTCTCCTGATGACGGCCCTACAGGTCTACGTGCACGAACGCCAATTGAGTTCTGGATTGACTCTCCTGGTTGTCCTGGTCATAGAAGTCACACATCTGCTCTTCCGAGGCTGGTTCTTCAATCTCTTGCACACCCCCTACCAGCTCTTCGTTCAGGTTCTCCTTGCCTCGTTTCTGTTGGGCACTATCCTCGTGTTTGTAGGAGCATGGATGGCAATATACGTGGGCAACAAGAAGCGCATCCAACTGATTAAGGCGAGAGAGCAGCTGGGGCTAAGCCTGACGTGACCTAGGTTGGGACATCAAACAGGTCGATGAACCTGAAGCGTTCCACATCTACTAGGCCGAGGTCTGTGATCTTGAGCTTGGGGATAACAGGCAGCGACAGGAAGGCCATTGCCATGAATGGTTCCTCCAGGGGCGTTCCAAGCTTATGGGCCGCATCCTTCAGGTCCTGTATCTTCTCGCTCACGTGTTCAATAGGCTGGTCGGACATCAGACCCGCAATCGGCAGCGGCAGGGACTCGAGTATCTCTCCGCCCTTTGCCACAGCGATTCCTCCCTGCATCCGGACAATCTGTACAGTGGCCTCTATGAGGTCTCGGTCGTTAGTCGCAACGGCTACTATGTTGTGACTGTCGTGAGCAATAGACGAGACCAAGGCGCCCTCCTTGATGCCAAGTCCCTTGACGAATCCAACAGAACGGGGCTCTGAAGCGTTGTGTCGCTCGATGATGGCAATCTTGACAATATCGCGATCTGTATCAGACACGACGAGGCCGTCTTCCACCTTTGCTTCCTCGATCAGACGGTCTGTGATGATCTGGTCAGGAATCATACCGATGACATTCATGTGGTCACCTCTGGCCTTAACTTGGAAGTCCTCAGTTTCCAGATAGTGAATGTTTACCGAGCGTCTCAGCCGAGGTTGTTCGTCTATTCCGAAGTCTTCCACCATCTTCCCATCTTTTGCGACGAGAACCCCCTGTTTGTACACTCTCTTCACATTGACCTTCTCTAGAGAATCGAGGACGACTAGGTCCGCATGATAACCTGGGGCCACTGCTCCAATATACTGAAGGCCATAGTGCCGGGCCGTTGAAAGCGTCGCCACCTTGATGGCCTGTATCGGGTCGACACCGTAGGCAATGGCCTCACGAACCATGCTATCGATGTGACCTTTCTTTATCAGGTCCAGTGTGTTTCTGTCGTCAGTCACGAAACTGCAGAACATTGCGGTGTTCGGTTCGATAAGATTCGCCAGAGCCTTCAGGTCTTTCGCTGTTGAGCCCTCCCGAATGTGTATGTGCATTCCTGTTGCCAGCTTCCTCCTGGCCTCATCGATTGTCGTACACTCGTGCTCCGAGGAGATTCTGGCTGCGACATAGGCATTTAGGTCAAGGTCTTTGATCTCGGGAGCATGTCCGTCGATTCGCTTGCCCATCTGGAGTGTCACCCTGATCTTCTCGAGGATGCTTGGTTCTCGACTGATGACACCAACGTAGTTCATTGCCTCTGCGAGTCCGAGGACATAGTGCTCGGTCATGAGAGGCTTCAGGTCAAGGAAGTCTAGCGAGACCCCGTTCGTCTCGAAGTCAGTTGATGGAACACACGATGGGAGCATCATGTAGAATTCAAGGGGACCTCCCCGCATGCTCTTGGACATGTAGAGAATGCCCTCCATTCCTAGCACGTTCGCAATCTCATGAGGATCCGCCACAACTGAGCCAGTCCCGTGAGGTACAACTGCTCGAGCGTACTGAATCGGCATAACCATAGATGACTCAACATGCACATGGCCGTCAATGAACGAAGGAACCACGTACTTGCCCTTGAGGTCAATGACCTCGTTTCCGACGTAGCTGCCTATACCAGCGATGTAGGGCCCATGAATGGCGATATCGCCCTTGTTGACCTCGCTGGTGAAGACGTTCACAACGTTAGCGTTCTTGAGTACAATATCCGCGCGGGATCTACCCGCAGCAACATCTATCATCTGGTCAAGAGGATAATCTTCCGAACGGGCAAGGAACATGTCAGGTCACTTCTCTCGTAGTACTTCTTTGTATATGAAAAGGGTTTCTCATGGCTCGAGAGGTAGCCAATGCATGCTTAGTGCGTAACCACTTGTCGCCACTCACAAGCGTAAGCAGAAAAAGAAGAGAGGGCACCGGCCAGCGTACACTGGACCGATGCTTAGGTTTGGAGCTAATTCTTGGCCTTCTTGAAGTAGAGGACCACAACCACAACGATGACTATGGCTCCACCAGCCACAGGTATTGCGACTCCTCCAAGCGCAGCCAACAGGTCCCCTCCGCCGGCGCGGATCGGATCCATCTCTGGCAGTTCGTTCATGGTGAACGGAGTGACCTCAATGTACAGGAAGCCATCGTGCGCTAGAGGCCTTGTAACTCGTACAACGAGAAACAGGTCGTCAGATATGGCTCCAAGCTGGAATGCCATGTTCGACGCAGTTCCCACTTCTGAGTCATCAAGGTCGGCCGAACCAACGTGGTGAGTTCTCTGGTCATATGCCGAGTAGAGCTCTGCTTCGACATCTGTGACATCATTGGTCTTTATCGACACATTGTACCAGGTGCCTTCCGATGCTGTCAGCTGGACGCCATAGTACTCTGCAGAGCTTCCAGGAATACCCAATGTGAAGTTGTGGTGGTCTGCAGCGGTCTCGACATCAAGAGTAGTCATACCATCGTACGTGGAGCTCATGCTCTCGACCCACTCAATAGAGTATTCCACAGGGTAGTCTGCGTAGTGGTTGGTAGCACCCTGAGTGTTGTTGGCGATGTTTGTTGGACAGATCGCCACCATCCCGTACTCATCGCTGCCGGGCATCAGTAGAGAGATCGTCACGTTGTTGGCAATTGAGGGATGAGCCTGAATGGATGAGCCGTCCCACCGATTGGCTAGGTTGATAGCACCGTTGTAAACAATAGCGCCGAACCTGTCGTAGACGATGATGCTTGACGTGACCGTCACGTTGTCTTCATTGCCTAGGAACACGCTGAGGTTGTAGAGGGTGTATGGACTGGAGTCCACAACGAATCCTCCCAGCCGCTCAATGTCTGCAGATGTAGCATCCTGGATAGGGCCAATGTTGAGTTCCAAGTACTCGTCATACGTGTTAGCGTTTGCTGTGACGAGAACTACGTAGTCACCAGCTGGTAGTAGGTACTGTGGGGATGCACCGATTGTTGGTCCATAGTCAATTGTGCTCTCCCAACGGTAGCCATCATCCAAGGTGCCAACGATGTAAACGTTGTAGACTGCTGCTGTTCCATTGAGCCGGATGACTGAGTCTTCCTCGAGTGCAAGACCGTAGGCATAGCGACGAGAATCGGTGTACGGGTTCTCACGAAGGAACTCCCGATTCAGTGGTATGTTTCCTTCAGTGCGTACCCTGTTGTAGAGGGAGTACTCTGTGCCATCCCCGCCCATGACAGTGACGTAGTATGGACCACCCCGGTAGTAGTAGTCTCCGTTGTCCACGAAGTAATCGCCTTCTCCATACCTGAATCCATTCAGTTCGGAGTGGATGAAATCATTGCTAGTCAAGTAGATTCCAGTAAGCTGAGTTTCTGGCACAAACCCATCCGGGTAATTGAACGCGAAACCGACCGCTGCAACATCATTTGCAGACCTGACTTTGTATGTGTGAACGGTAGGCATCTGTTCAGTCGCGATGACAGAACCGGACTCATCGTTCAGCACAAGCTCGCCAGTTGGCAGTATGCCTGTGACGACCTGATTGAGTGCAATCTCTTGAGGAGCAACTGCCTGTGGATAGAAGTCGAACAACGCAGTCGTACCAGCGCCAATCTCAGCTCCAAAGAGGACCATGTAAGTTCCCGGTCCGGAGGGATGGAAAAGCAGAACAGCGATGTCGCCGTCACTACCGCCGACAGCACCCATGTACCTTCCCTGGGGGTCGAATACCGCAGCCTCCCAGTCCACGTCGTCTTGAAGTGAACTGATGAAGAGATGAACGTATTCTTGGCTCCCTATCGCCAGAGCTCCGACATATGTCAACACATCCTCGACAGCAACCGGTGTGTGCTGTCCGAATGCAAGAGAGAAGCTCCATCGGTCGAGAGTGGTATTGACCGATGGTACGCTGCCGTCTGCTGCAGTGAAGTCATAGAAGGCAGGCAGTAGAGCAGGGTTACCAAATGGACCATTTGTGAACGTTTCATACTGCATCCAGTCGATATGCGTGTTTCGGGGCGCAGCATACGAAGTATCGGGTGATGCCCACCCGGTGTTGTCGTACCGGTATCGTGTAAGATCAAGGTCTTCCGTAACGTGTAGGAAAGCTTCGGAATACCATAGATTCAGATCATATGGTACGTAGATGTATGTGTGATTGTTTGCATTTGCCGTGAAGGACTCGTTGTAGCTCTTGTGAACCATTTGAGTTTGATACGCGGCTGCAGGAGTTGTCAGACTCCCGAGTAGAAATGCAAAGATCACTACTATTCCAAGTAGCAATTTTGAATTGACGTGTCTCATAGCACATCCTCACCTCAGGCCGTTGTTTGAAGAACCAACGTAATTAAGGATTCTAGGATATTCTCCCGAGTATCTGTCGTGTCAGGCTGAAGAGCTCGTCTCAACTTGGCGTTGATTCGCACAGCCTCATACCAGCTTCAGCTAGGTTCAATACGTATGATGTGAACCCAAGCTTGCTGATCCTTGATGACACATGATTTGGCGAACCGGACAGTTTCTATCATCCCTGTGACGGGATTGCCAGTTATCAGGGTGAACGCCGACCTTCCAACCATAATCTCTGAGCATCTCAAGATGCAGGGGCCGAGAATGGAATCTGGCGACATTCTTGTGGTGACTCACTCCATAGTTTCAGTTGCAGAGGGCTCCATTTACGCAAGTGATGACCTGCAGCCCACTGATCGCGCCAGAATGATTGCAGAGTGCAATAATCAGGACCCATCACGTGTAGAAGTGGCTCTAAGGGAGGCTGTCGAGATATTGGAGGAGTCACCCGTGCTACTCACTCGCACTCGACACGGATTGAGGACGGACTATTCCGGAGTTGACGAAAGCAATGCTCCTGAAGGATATCTCGTGGCTCTTCCGTTGGACAGCGATGCATCTGCAGAGCGCATCTCAAGAGAGGTTTCAAAGGCCATGGGATTCCGGGTTCCCGTGATCATCACTGATACTCAGGGGAGACCTTGGAGGAGGGGTGCTGTGAACCTCGCCATCGGCGTGTCCGGCATGCTACCCGTTGTTGACAACGCAGGACAAGAGGACATTCACGGAAGACTACTTCGCTCCTCTTCGGTTTGCTTGGCAGATGAGATAGCTTCTGCAGCAGAGCTAGTTATGGGCCAGGCCAACGAAGGCATACCGGTTGCCATAGTAAGAGGAGTCGAGTTCCAGCCCGGCGACGGAGCGGCATCTGAGATCCTCAGGAACCCTAGAGAGAATCTGTTCCTGTAAAAGGACCTCAGTCCTCGATGGTGACCTTCCTTCGTTCGAACACCAAGATGAGGAGCGCCACGAAGCCTACCACTCCTGCAGCCCCGGCTATAGCGAGTGGATTGTATCCCCCCTGGGTCGTCGTCGTACTCTGAGTTCCTGTGGTCGGACCCCTTGGGTAGTTATCTTGGTCATCGTCATCTACTATGAAAGGCCCTACCCCGGAATACGTGTCCCAATAGTTTCCAATCGACACTCCGTCGTCCCACTGATTGCCAGACCCGACACACAAAGCATCAACGATGTTGTTGGTGAAGGTGTTATCGTAGACGCGATTCAGGTTGGAGAAGGTATCGATAACCACACCGAACCTGCAACCTGAGAAGACGTTCGAGGTCAACTCACAATCTGAAGTGGAGTTCAGGAGAACACCTCGAGAATTGACAATGAAGGAGTTGTCGTGGATGATGCCGCCAGAGGAGCCCCCTAAGAACACGCAGTCACCATTGTGAACGAAAGAGCATCCAGTGACGTTGCAGCTCGGCGCATTGACAAGGAGCAAGCTCTCATTGTTCCCTTCAAAGGAGCATTGCTGCACCAGACAGTCCCAAGCCCAACTGAAACCGATTCCCTTGTAGTTGTCGTAGAACACGGAATCCGCAATGGTGAGAGTGTCCGACCTGCTGGTGACAACTGCTGCCCAGGAGTGCCTAGAGGCGTTGACATCAGTCAAAGAGACCTCTGTGGAGCTGTAGATCTTGACGCCCATGGTGTTGTTGAAGAGAGTAAGGGAGGAAAGGGAGCATTGACGACAGCTCATGAGTGTGACCGGGGAGGCGAACCCATAGTCGATATAGCCCAAGTGCAGAAGGTCCGACTTGACACCTTCAAAGGATCCTCCTAGGAGAGACATACCAGTGCAGTTGGCGAAGATGACTTGGCCATAGTCGGAACCGTTGACATTCAGCCCCTCCTCGTTCTCGAAGTAGCCTATTTCTCTCTCGTTCAGGGTGTTGTTGGTCATGGTCTGATTCCCGAACGGATCTGTCCACTGCGCTCCGATATTGAAGTGCACGCCTCCACCTGAGAAGACGTTGCTTCGCACAATGGAACGTGTCGGTAGTCCATCAGGATCTTCTGGAAGGACCGTCTCGGAAAACAGTGTTAACCCGTACAACGAATCTGTCACAGTGTTCCTCTCGACCAGTGCCCCGTCACAGCCCTGAAGAGCTATTCCTGTTGACGTGCGTGAGATGATTGAGCTAGATATGTTTGAGCCAGACCCCCCGTACACTATTACTCCAGCAGAGAGATACTTCGTGGAGGCCGACAACCAGTTATGATGAACAAGTGTGCCATTTGTGCGTATCAAGACTATCCCACCCCATCGGAAGTCCTCGAACGTGTTGAACTTGATTGCTGAATCCACCAGTCTCCCACGGAGTCCGTAGTCACACCCGGAAATCGTATTGTTTGTGATGCTATGGCCTATGCCTTCTGCGTTGATGCTGCGATAGCAGGGCCCATAGATGCGATTCTCGTGGACTACGCAATCTTCTCCACCGTAGAGGTTCACCATAATCTCATTGGTTGTCGGAACGCCCTCGAGGAAGCTCAGGGTGTTGTTCTCTAGATAGCAGAGTGTGCATGAAGAGAACTCCACTCCAACATTGGTTATGTTGAAGAATGTGTTAGAGCGGACAGAGCAGTTGTAGGAGAGAGACAGCCATGCGCCGAAGTCCACGTAGTCAAGTCCAAACTCGTTCCGCTCAAAGGTGCTGTGGTTGGCTCTTCTCACCGAGAGAGTCTGAGCGCGAGTCTCGAAGCGGTTCAGGTTGACATGCATATTGGAACATGAGTACAAACTCATGCCACCGAGAGAGTCTGCGAACTCGTTGTGTGTGATGTTGCCGTTAGTCGCATTCGCGATGGTCAATGGCAGAAGGGAGTACAGGGGTGTGAATCCCGCATACGCTGAACTGAACCAGCAGTCCTCGATTCTGAAGTGACTTCTTGTGTTCTGGATCCAGATGAGCGTCGAGTCGTCAGACGTTATGTTCAATCCAACGATGACATAGGGGTCTGCGAGTGAGCCATTCCCACTGAAGCCGTGGAGGGCGAAGTCGGCATCTGATGTGATATTGAATGGTTCAGATGGAGTGTATGAGGGAGAAAAGGTGGGCTTCCCAAGACATAGATCATCGCCTAATCCGCAGGGTGTCTTAGGCAATAGCAGGGCCAAGAACAGAATGGCCACTATGGAAAGCACGGTCCGCTTCAACATACTCCCTCTCTTCTACTCTGGGGTCTCCAACGGATGAGATAAAGTCTGCTGAGGCTAAAGGGCCTGTTCAAAGAACTCACCTAGACGCATGAGTAGCACCTTCTGGTTAGCCTCTCGCAGAATGCCGTGACCTTCGTCATCAAAAGTCAGCTTCTCATAGGGTATCTCGTGCTCCCGCAGCTTCTTCTCTACTTCTTCAACGTTAGCGGGTGTCACGTTCGGGTCCCGCATACCTTGCACAACAAGCAGCCGGCCTGTGATGTTCTC